>JAPFCO010000027.1 GCA_026169505.1 Pseudogracilibacillus sp. | reverse complement strand
TTTTAATGAAGATTTTGTCGTATTATTTTTAGAATTTAAGGCTGCAATTACTGGGGAGGCTGGCTCAACGAATGTTATCATCGATTTTCAAGAGGATCGGAAAAATCCGAAGATGTATTTGGTTGATTTAGGAATTCATTAGGATTCCTTCATGCACGCCGTTGACCAGATACACATAAGAGAGTAGAGGAAATATATGGAGGCCTCATTTCTAGGTGTTTTATTCAGCATCTGGCTAGTTTATGAATGTTTTTAAAGGGAGGGTAGTGAATGTATCAACGAAATCCGATCATTGATCAACTATTAACAATGCATAAAGCGCAAGCAGAGTATATTGTTCGTTCTACTTCATCTAAATTAATTAAAGAGGCTTTTACAAATTCATGGAATCAATTAAATAATGGAAGTATGGATGCGTCTACATCTAGTGAGACCATTATGTTTAACCCGGAGCAAATTGTTGAAACGATAGAAAAATGGATAAATGATTTTGAGGTATGTAAAGTTGTTGAAGAGGCTAAATTTAACCCACTAAAAGACCTCTATTTAGTGATAAGATCAATTTGATAAATTTAAAAACTTGTACTTTATGAAATGATGAGCCATTGGAATGCACTGTTCCAATGGCTCATCAACGTTTAATAGGTTTTAAAAAAACAAGGGATTTCTCTGCCACACATGTGATTAATTATGCGAGATGGAAAAAAAGTTTACAGGATGCTCTTGTTCACGTTCATCAGTGGTTTGTCTAAAGCTTTTTAATCTTTTATTCTATATTAACATTTAGTTTTCTATTTCCTTTCATAGAGAGATTTCCTTCATCATAGATATCTTTTTGAACAAGCGATACAATGTCTTCATGCTACAGGAATTTGGCTTATCGGTTCTACTAATAATGGCATCTATTGTTCAGTCTGCACTTAATTATACAAGCTAGGTACAAAAAAAGTAAAAAGCCAATTGATACGAGAACAAACTAGTTTTATAGCTAAATAAATTAATAATTTTTATAAAGTCACAACCCCGATAATCACAACACTTATAAGGAAAGCGCTTAACTTAAAAGTGGATTTTTTAAAAAATGCGGCTGGTCAAGAAGAGAAATATAGTGTAAGCTAATATTAATTTTCTAAGTAAAATGTATTTTCTGTGAACTTATTAAAACATATAAAGACTGGGGGATAATTATTAGTGAATGGAGTTATAGAAGTAATAAATAGTATTGATTATGAAATGTTAATTAGATTACTAATAGCAGCTGTACTAGGTTTAGCTATGGGACTTGAAAGAGAGTTTAAAAGAAAGTCATTAGGTTTGAAAACAATATTAGTAATTTCTATAGTAAGTTGTTTGTTAACAATCGTATCTATCCAATCTTCCTATTTGTTTCCAGCAACAACATATGCAGAAATTAGAATGGATCCATTAAGACTAGCAGCGCAAATTGTTTCAGGTGTTGGGTTTCTTGGAGCAGGGGTAATATTAAGACGAGAAGATGATACTGTTTCAGGTCTTACTACTGCAGCGATTGTTTGGGGAGCTGCGGGAATAGGTATAGCCACAGGTGCTGGATTTTATGTAGAAGCAATTATTGGAGTAGTACTTTTACTGATTAGTGTAGAGTTAATCCCTTTAATTATTCATAGACTTGGTGTAAAACAATTACATTTAAAGGAACAATATTTACGAGTAATTGTAAAAGAAAGGGGAGATATAGAAAGTGTAATATCACAAGTGAAAAAATGTGTTGTAGAAGTAAAAAACATTCGAATTAAAGATTTAAAGGATGAAGAATATTTATTAGTACTACTATTAATGGTTGAAGATGAAAGAACAACCACGGATGTATATGCAGAAATATCGAAGTTAGATGAAATTGAAAGCATTGAATTGAGAGCTTAAAGTGCATTTAATTTTTGAAATGAAAGTTAAAAAGGGGATTTACAAAATGAATAACGAACAGAGGAAAGCTATATTTATACAAGCAGAACAATGGGTGTTAGAGGCAGGTGGAATTATCAGGGACAGATTGAAAAATCCAATAAAAGTGGATTCAAAATCTAATACAAATGATCTAGTAACAGAAGTGGATAAAGAAATTGAATTATACTTCGCTGAAAAAATCAAAAGGAATTATCCAGAAGATTTACTGTTAGGTGAGGAAGGGTATGGGGATGACGTAACTTCCCTTGATGGAATAGTGTGGATTATTGATCCAATCGATGGAACAATGAATTTTGTTCATCTCAAAAAAGACTTTGCGATATCTGTAGGGATATTTCATGATGGTATTGGAGAGATTGGTCTTATTTATGACGTCATGGCAGATGAGTTGTATAGTGCAAAACGGGGTGAAGGTGCATATAAAAATGATGTAAAGCTTGGTTCTTTGAGTAAAGGTGTAAAGTTTCAAGATTCTATAATATCATTTAATCATGATTTATTAATCAAGAGTTCCAAAGTTCATTCGGAGACATTAAGAGATTTAGTGTTACAAGTTAGAGGAACTAGAATTGTAGGGGCAGCAGCATTGGACATAGCATATGTCGCAGAAGGTCTACTAGAAGGCTACTATTCGGAGGGTCTCTCTCCATGGGATATAGCTGCCGGATTAATTATTTTAAAAGAGGTTTTTGGGAAAATTACCAGAGTTAATGGTGAAGAAATAAATATTTTAGAACGTGGAACCGTTTTAGCTTGCAACTCCGCGTTACAATCAAGGCTTTTAATAGAAAAAACAGAGTAACAAAAACATTAATAATTTAGAATCTTTAAAATACAACTTGCAATTTTAATTAAGATGTATTAGAATGATAAACAATTAAGTTAATCGCTTAACTAGAATGACTTAAAACATACGTGAAAGCGAATACAATTGACGAATAAGATGTCAAAAGAAATAAAATAATTAATCTACAGGCCTGAAACACTGTGATTTATTCAATGAAAAAATAAGATTAAATCAATGATAGACAAAAGGACAATGGTTTTAGAGGTTTAGTTAAGCGATTAACTAATTAATAGAGCTTTTTTGTGTAATTAAAATAATGAAGATTGTCTTGAAAAGGGGGGAAAGTACTTGGATAGAACGTTAATAATCAGCGATCTTGATGGAACTTTACTTAATAATGAAAGTGAAATAAGTAAAAATAATGAAAAATGGATTAAACGGTTTAAAAGCAACGGCGGATTATTTACACTTGCAACAGGACGTATGGAGGAATCGATACTTCCATACATCAAAAAGTTAGAAATTGATATTCCTGTGATTGTATATAACGGAGCTATGGTATATTGTCCAACTACAAAAAAGGCATTGTACGAAAAGCAATTATACGTTTCTCAATCAATGTGGAAAGAATTACTTAAGAACAACTTTGAAATGGGTATTTTTATTTACAAAGATGGTAAGCCCTTTGTGTTGGAAAGGAACTCTATAGTTGATGATTTTGAAGTGAAAGAGAAGGTTAATTGTGAACAAGGGAAGTTAGATGATTTTGTTGACGTTCCAATAACTAAAATACTAGCAATTATGAGAGAGGAATCAAGGCACGAAGATTTACCGGAGTTAAAGGCTATGGAAAAAAAGCTTATAGAAGGTAAGTTTGAATGTGATACAGTTTTTTCAGAATCAAATTATCTAGAAATTTTGCCAAAAGGAAGTTCAAAAGGTATGGCATTAAATGAATTAGTCAGTTATTTAAACATTAAAGATTTACAAATAATTGCACTAGGGGATAATTTAAATGATATATCACTTTTAAAAGCTGCTGACATAGGTGTAGCGGTTCAAAATGCAAGGCATGGGCTGAAAGAAGTGGCCGATAAAATAGTTGAACAAAGCAATGATGAAGATGCAGTCGCATATGTTATTCAAGAAATTTTAGAAAATGAAGAGTAGCTAACGATATTTTAGAAATATTGTAAAGTAATTATATAAAAAAAGGTAAGGAGTGAAGTGTAAAATGAAAATTGGTTTCTCAATTGAAAGTCCAGCATTTAAAGAAGATGATTACATATTGTTGGCGAATCATGCTAATTTAGAGCAATTACTGACGGAGCTTAACTCACGGGATGTCAATTCAGTTGAAATAAGGAAATTATCACGGGGAGTTGACGATGATACTTACAAAGCTTTTAATGAGTCAATTCAAATGATATGGGACAAAGGAATGGAAATAACAATTCATGGTGATGTAGAAGGAGATTTTAAAGGGGAAAAGTTTTCTGACATATATCCTTCGATGAGATATATTTTAGAAAACTTTGCAAAGTATCAAAGTGAAATTATAATACCTATACATGCGATTCAGAAAAAGCGTGATGAAACATCATTTAGTTCAGAAGAAATAAAAGATCAGACGATAGATTTATTTAAAAAATGGACACAAATGATTGAAGCAGAAAATTTACCAATATACTTTGCTCTTGAAAACAATCGCAGTAAAGAAACGGCAATAGATCCCGGCAATTCTTGTAAAGAAGTGCTAGAGATGGTCAAAGCTATTGATAGTCCTCACTTAGGGATTTGTTGGGATATGGGTCATTTATATTCGAATCTAACGGTAGGAAGAGAAATAGATATGGATTTAGAACAAAGTATTGTACCACCGAAAGCATTTTTGGAAAAAGTTATCCATACGCATATTCATAGTCTGAATTCTACTGGTAAAACGCACTTCCCATTAACGGAAGAGTATATTATACCACTAGATTCTTATGTCGAAGCCTTAAAGAGCGTGGACTATGAAAAGACACTTAATATGGAATTAAGTTTTGATCGATATGAAAAAGATGCCCCAGTAAGAGAAATGATTTATTCATCTATTAAAAGACTGGCAGAATTAAAATAGTATAAAAAGAATATAAGAGGGACATATCATGAATGAAAATGTTAGACGAGAAATGTATGATCAAGCAAAGGAATGGGTTTTAAAATCTGGAGAAATTATTAGAGATTCATTGAATGAACAGAGGATCATCAAGTCAAAGGAAGCAAGAAATGATTTAGTCACTGATGTAGATAAAAAGATTGAGTTGTTTTTCGTCAAAGAAATAAAGCGAACATATCCAAAGCATTTGATACTAAGTGAAGAGGGATATGGCGATAAAGAGATTACTGGTAATGGTACGGTGTGGGCGATAGATCCGATAGATGGCACTAGAAATTTTGTTAATCAGAAGAAAAACTTTGCTGTATCAGTAGCAGTTATCCATCAAGGAGTAGGTGAAATAGGTTTTATTTATGATGTAATAGAAGAGGTTCTTTATAGTGCTCGAAAAAGTGAAGGCGCTTATAAAAATAACAAAAGGTTGGGCAATTTAGAAGTAAAGAAAGAGCTTGAGGAAGCATCTTTATCATTTAATCATGAGTTATTATGTGAGAGCGATGCGTTTGATAGAAATGCTATGGAAAGAATAGCGAATAAAGTTAGATCGGTAAGATCAAAAGGTTCTGCAGCTTTGGAAATAATTCAAGTCGCTGAAGGTTTGTCAGATGGTTACATTGCTAAAAAGTTATCACCTTGGGATGTCGCTGCGGCAATCATTGTATTAAATGAAGTTCATGGCATTGCTACTAGAACTAATGGGAATAAAATTAATCTTTTCGAAGAGGGAACCATATTTGTTAGTAATAAAGGAATTCATAAACAGATAGTGTTAAATTATCTGAAAGATTGGCAGAGGAAGCTGATATGAGAGGGATTGATTTTATAAGATAAAATTAGAATTTAACTTGAATTCTATTAAAACGTCAGGTGTAAATATCAAATAATAAATGTAGTAGTGAGGTTATTAGCGCTTATTAAAACAAAATGTAATATGTAGATAGGATATTAATTTTGTATTCAAATATAAGGAGTGTTACTTGATGGAGCGATCTAAAAAAGTTGTATTTGGTGTATTGTTATTAACCTTGGCACTTGTATTGGCTGCATGTGGTGGAGATAAGAGTAGTGCTGGAAATGGTGAAAGTGAAGATGGTTGGTTAGATTCTGCAAATCTAGATGAAGAGGAAACAATGGATGAACTTTATCAAAAAGCGCAAGAAGAAGGAGAACTTATTGTTTATTCATCATCTAGTGTAGTGACAAATGTAGTTGCTAATTTTGAAAAGGATTATCCAGGAATTAAAGTAAATGCAACAAAACTAAATGATGTAGATGTAACTGAAAGGATTAAAAGAGAGCAAGAAAGTGGAGTATATGAAGCTGACGTAGTGTTTTCTAGCGGTAATAATGGTGCAATCGAAAGAGAGTTATTAGATGAAGGATTAGTTCATATTTATAATCCGAGTGAAATTGCTGATCAATTAATAGCGCCTTACGATGAAAATCCTATACTACATGTGACAGCTGAAGCTTACGCAGTTATGTATAATACTGAAAAGAATGACGGGCCTCCAATTGATAATTGGTGGGATTTAACAACACCCGAGTGGAAAGGAAAAGTTTTGTCGAATGATCCACTTAGTTCAGCAAACCTAGCAAGTTTATTCCTGTCATTTATTAAATATTCTGACGAAATGGAAGAGGCTTATAAAGAGAAGTTTGGTGAAGACATTGTTTTAGATGGTACAGAAAATGCAGGATATGAATTTATAAAGAGATTGATGGATAATGACTTAGTATTGTTGAAATCAGGTGGTGACTCTGTAGATGGAGTAGCATTATCTGAAGACGAAGTACCGCCATTGGCGATTGCTTCAACAGTATCGTTAAGAGACGTTGTGAACCACGATTATGATATTGCGATAGTTGAAGATATTAAACCAAGGTTATCATCTCCAATTTTAAAGAGCTTTTTCGTAGCAAACAATGCAAATAATGTTAACGCTGCCAAGTTATTTATTAGATATATGTCGGGTGGAGATGATGGTGATGCAGCAGGGTTTGATCCATTAAACACTCCAGGAACTTGGCCGTTAAGAGAAGATATTGAACAAGATTTAGATGGTATTGTATCTCCATATGATGATCTTGACTGGTGGGACCGTGATGACGAATTTATCTATGAAAACACAACAAATTTAAGAAACTTTTTATTAGAGGTTCAATAAAAAGTAAACGATTAAAAGATATAGTCTTACGTTTTCATTATAGTATGAAAAATATTGCAGGTTGTTAACTTATTATATCCTTATGAAATTATTTATAGGGATATAATAACAACCTACTCAAGCGTAATTAAATGGAGCAAACACCTTTTAAGGAGGGTACAGGATTGGAAATTAATAAAAGTAATATGCGAAGAAACCGCTTTAAAAATAAAGTTAAAAGTATGTTGACAAATCCTATTTATGTTTTTAGCTTTATTGCAATTGCATTCTTAATTTACACGGTAATATTTCCTTTGTGGAAAATAGTGCAAAGTACTTTTGAATGGAACGCTAGGGATACAGGTCCAGGCGTGGTAACCGGTGAAACTACGTTAGAACATTGGAAGTCAGTGTTTACAAGTGATATTAGTCAGGCGATGCTTTATGAGCCAATGTTTAACGCATTAAGCATAGGTATAGTCGTATCTGTGTTAGCATTAGCACTCGGAGCTGGGTTAGCGTTTTTAGTAGTGAAAACAGACTTTCCGTTTAAGAAAACCTTTGGATTTTTAATCATTCTGCCATATATGCTGCCATCTTGGTTTAAGGCATTTGTGTGGCTCATTGTATTTAAAAATGACAAAGTAGGTGGGAGTGGTGGTCTGTTTCAATATCTTACGAATATAGCTCCACCAGATTGGTTAGCATATGGATTCCTACCAATTGTGCTTGCGTTAACAACCCACTACTATGTATTTTCTTATTTATTAGTTGGTGCAGCGTTAGGCTCCATGGGAAGTAGTTTAGAAGAGTCTTCCGAAATATTAGGAGCTAGTAGATTCAAGACGTTGAGAAAAATAACATTCCCACTAGTATTACCTGCAATACTATCAGCGTTTATACTAATTATTTCAAAAGCGATTGGTTCATTTGGGGTACCAGCATTCTTAGGATTACCTGTTAGGTACTATACCCTTTCAACAATGATCTACAGCAATATAGAAAGCGGTAGACCGACTGAAGGGTTTATACTAAGTATAGTTTTAATTGTTTTAGCTAGTTTAATAATTTTCTTCAACCAACGAATATTAGGGAAAAGAAAGTACGAAACAGTTGGTGGTAAAGATTCTAGTAATAAGTTAATTCCTTTAGGTAAGTGGAAAAAGCCAACTGTAGCTATAGTTGGAACATTTATAGCTATGATTAGTGTAGTTCCATTAATTCTATTAGTTATGGAAACTCTAATGTTAAAGAGTGGTAATTATAGCCTTAAAAACTTAACAACACATTATTGGATTGGTAACTCTGATCCTAATATAGCAGGTGGTGCTGTAGGGGTACTTAAGAATGATATGATACTGTCAGCGTTTAAAAACTCTTTCATCTTAGCGTTGACTGCATCTGTAGTTGCTGCGGTAATAGGATTAATCATTGGTTATGTAGTGACAAGAGGAGATGGCATAGTAACAAAAACGATTGATCAAATGTCTTTCTTACCATACTTAATACCAGGAATAGCATTAGGGGGTATTTATCTATCATTGTTCTCTAAGCCAACACTTTTACTTCCATCTTTATATGGAACATTAGCGATATTGATTTTAATAACCGTAGTAAAAGAGTTGCCATTTGCGACTAGGGCAGGGAGTAGTACGATGGTTCAGATTAGTGGTGAGCTAGAAGAAGCTGCTAAAGTTTCAGGAGCGTCATGGTTTAGACGTTTTAGACAAATTTTATTACCGTTAAGCCGTAAAGGTCTTTTGTCAGGTTTTATCTTAGTGTTTATTAGTGGGATGAAAGAACTTGATTTAATTATTATGTTAGTCACTCCATCCACAAATACATTAACTACACTTACCTTTGATTTACAAGAGGGTGGATATCCGCAACTTGCAAACGCGATAGTTGTTATCATTATTGTAGTTATAATTGTAGTGTATCTTTTAACAACAATTATCGGTAAAACTGATATTTCTAGAGGAATTGGAGGCAAATAAAATGAGTGAGATTAAATTAGAAAAGTTAAATAAGTATTTTGGAGATAACCACGTATTAAAAGGTATCGAACTTAATATAGCAGATGGAGAGTTTATGACTTTATTAGGTCCCTCTGGGTGTGGTAAAACAACTTTATTACGGGTTATAGCTGGTTTAGAAAACCCAGAGGATGGAATTGTGGCTATAGGTGGTAATGTTGTTGTGAATGGAGAAGAACAGTTTTATGCATCGCCAGGTAAGCGTGGATTGAATTTAGTGTTTCAAAGCTATGCCCTGTGGCCTCATATGACAGTTTTTGAAAACGTATCATTTGGGTTAAGTGTTAAAAAAATGGGCAAAAAAGAAATTAGGGAAAAAGTTGAAGATGCGTTAGAAAGAATGCAAATTAAGCATTTAATTGATCGTTTCCCGTCAGAGTTATCTGGTGGACAACAGCAACGTGTTGCTATAGCACGTGCCATTGTAACGGAACCTAAAGTATTACTACTAGACGAACCGTTATCAAACTTAGATGCAAAACTAAGAGTAGAAATGAGAACGGAATTAAAACGATTACACCATGAGTTAAAGACAACAATTATATATGTAACACATGATCAAGAAGAAGCTTTAACATTGTCAAGTAGAATTGCAGTGTTTTTTGAAGGTGAGTTGGTTCAAGTTGATACACCTCAAAATATATATCGGAATCCTATAGATATAAGAGTAGCTGATTTCATAGGTAACCCTACGATTAACTTTGTAGAAGGAGAGAGAGAAAAATCTAATGGAAGCGTCAATGTTAAGTCCGCTCTAGGTACCACTAACTTCACGTGTGAAGAGGCTCTACCACAAGAAGTAACTTTAGCAGTGAAGCCTGAAGATATACTAATATCTAAAGATCCAATTGATAAAGGTATAGAGGCTCAAGTGTACTCTGTTTTGCCGGCAGGTTCAGAGACTTTGATACAGTTAAATGTAGGAGAGGAAGAACTATTAGTAAAAGTAATGGGGGAAGTGGACTTTGGCATGGATGCTACAGTCTGGCTAGAGTTTTTAACACATAAAATTTGTATTTATAATAAAGAAACTGGAAGACTTGTCCAGCATACAGATTCAGAGCAAATATGAAAATTGCTACCAAGTCATTATAATTTGATAAGAATTTAAAAAAATAGATAAGCAGGTGATCGCGATGAAAAAAGTGAATGTCGGAATAATTGGTGCGGGTAGAATTGGGCAACTCCACGCTAATAATATTCTAAATTCCGACTTATTATGTTTAAAAGCAATATCAGATATTAAATTAGACCACTTAAGTGGTACGAGTATAAAAAAAAATGTTGAAGTGATCACTAACAATCCAGAGGATATATTTGCTGATGCTAACATTGATGCGGTATTTATTTGTTCATCAACAGATACGCATGCAGACTTTATTAAAAAAGCAGCTTTAGCAGGTAAGCATATTTTCTGTGAGAAACCAGTGAGCTTTAATTTGAATGATACAAAGGCTGCGCTGAAAGTAGTTGAAAAATCAGGTGTTTTATTTCAAGCGGGGTTTAATCGCCGTTTTGATAAAAACTTCCGTAAAGTTTATGAAACGATTCAGGCTGGAGAAATTGGTGAACCTCACATTATAATGGTTAGTTCTCGTGATCCTGGGGCTCCACCTGAAGAGTATATCAAGACATCAGGTGGCATGTTTATAGACATGACGATTCATGACTTTGATATGGTGCGTTTTTTAGCAAATAGCGATGTTGTTGACATATCTGTTAAAGCAGCGAATCTAGTTGATCCTATATTTGAAAAGTTCGATGATGTCGATACGGCGGTTATTACACTTACATTTGGAAATGGTGCAATCGGTGTGATTGATAACAGTCGTGAAGCGGTTTATGGTTATGATCAAAGAATTGAAGTTTTCGGTAATAAAGGTGTTGTATCCGCAGAGAATGAGAGACAAACAAATATGCAACTATCAACAGTTGAAGGTACATATTTAGATAACCCTAAGTATTTTTTCTTAGACCGATATAATGATGCTTATGTTGATGAAATCAATGAATTTGCAAAATCAATTTTAAATAATTCACCTTTGCCTTGTACAGGTGAAGATGGATATCAAGCAGAGTTGTTAGCATATGCTGCTAGACTATCTTGGAAAGAAAATCGTACAGTTACAATGAACGAGATAGAATTAATAAACATATAAGTTGTCTCACACCTGTGAATTACTTTATTATATAGTTAAGCGCTTAACTAAGTGAGGAGGAATGTTTCATGTCGAAGTTACTTGTGATGTCTCAATCTCCAAATGCAGATGGTATGACAATTAATGTGACTCCCCAATCGGCTAATTGGGAGTATGTTGGTTTTGAAGTATATCGTTTGGAAGAAGGAGAAACTTTAGAAAAAGCTACGAAAGATAAAGAGGTATGTATTGTTTTATTAAGCGGACTAGCAAATGTTGTTACAGTAGAGAAAAAATTTAAAAAAGTTGGGAAAAGGATGAGTGTATTTGAAAAAACACCTCCATATTCTATTTATGTTCCTAATGAAGATTCATATAAGATAGAGGCTTTAACAGATGTAGAAGTCGCAATTTGTTTAGCGCCTGGAAAAGGTTCTTATCCAGCTCGTTTAATTGCTCCTGATGATGTAGGTCAAGAAGATCGTGGATCTGGTAACATGAGTAGAAAAGTTCATAACATTTTACCAGAAGATAAAGAGGCGGATAGTTTATTAGTGGTAGAGGTGTACACGCCAGATGGAAATACGTCGAGTTATCCTCCGCACAAACATGATGAGTTAAATTTGCCACATGAGTCATATTTAGAGGAAACGTATTACCATAAGTTGAATCCTGAGCAAGGGTTTGCTTTTCAAAGGGTCTATAATGATGATCGTAGCTTAGATGAGGCGATTGTTCTTGAGAATAATAGTGTTGTCTTAGTACCTAAAGGTTACCATCCGGTATCGTGTGTACCTGGTTATGAATCTTACTATTTGAATGTAATGGCGGGACCTGAGAGAACGTGGAAGTTTCATAATGATCCTGATCATGAATGGTTATTTAAATAAATGTTGATTTCTTAGTGGAGGGAAAGACATGTATAAACTTAATTTTTTATCGGAACGCCCTTTTGATTTGATAGGAATTGGAAGACTGTCAATTGATTTGAACGCAGATCAGTTTAATCGTCCAATGGAAGATACAACATCATTTACAAAGTATGTCGGTGGTTCGCCTGCAAATATTACGATTGGCGCATCGCGTTTAGGGTTAAAAGCTGGTTTTATTGGGAAAGTTTCAGATGATCAAATGGGACGCTTTATAACGCGTTACTTAGAAGAAAATACGATAGATACATCAAGTGTTGCTGTTGATAATACTGGTGCTATGACAGGTCTTGCTTTTACTGAAATCAAAAGTCCAGAGGATTGTAGTATCTTAATGTACCGTGATAATGTTGCAGATTTAAAGCTAGATACGACAAATGTTTCGGAAGCTTATATTAAAAAATCAAAAACACTTTTAATCTCTGGAACTGCGCTCGCTGCCAGTCCGTCACGAGAAGCTGTCTTCTTAGCACTTGACTATGCACGTAAACATGAAGTGATTGTTGTGTTTGACCTTGATTATAGGGCGTATACGTGGAAGTCTGAAAAGGAAACGGCTACTTATTATAATTTAGCAGCTGAGAAAAGTGATGTAATTATCGGGACTCGTGAAGAGTTCGATATGATGGAACAGTTTGAGAAAAGTCAAAATACGGATGAACAAACAGCGCAGAAATGGTTTGATCACCATGCGGAAATTGTTGTTATTAAACATGGTGGAGAAGGCTCTATTACGTACACGAAGTCAGGTTCATCTTATACAGGTGGAACTTTTAAAACAAAAGTATTAAAAACTTTTGGTGCAGGAGATTCCTACGCCTCGGCATTTATCTATGGATTGATGAATAGTTGGGAGATTTCTGAAGCAATGGAGTTTGGTAGTGCTTCCGCAGCAATTGTTATTTCAAAGCATAGTTGTTCAGATGCGATGCCTTCGAGTGATGAGATCAAACAGTTCATTGCTACTGCAAAGAAGCAAGAAGCTTAATAATTGGGAGGTAAAGATATGTTAGTAACATTAAATGAAGTATTAAAGCACACAATGACAAAAGAATATGCTGTACCTGCATTTAATGTTTTTGGTTATGAAGATTCTAAGGCAGTTATTGCTGCCGCGGAAGAATTAAATGCACCAGTAATCCTGGCTACAAATAAAGTTGCTATTGCGGAGATGCCAATAGCGGTTTTGGGAAAAATGTTTACGCAATTAGCTGAACAAGCGACTGTTCCGGTTGTCGTGCATTTGGATCATGGAAATGATTATGAGACAGTTGCTCAAGCGTTAAAATCAGGGTATAGCTCTGTAATGTATGACGGGTCACAGTTACCATTTGAAGATAATGTGCGTACGACACAGGAAATTGTGAAGATGGCACATGCCTTTGATATTCCGGTAGAAGCTGAAATCGGTTCTGTTGGTTATACTGATCCAAGTATGGGAATGAAATCAACTTTAACTGATGTGCAAGAAGCGAAAGAGTTTGCTGAACGAACTGGTGTCGATGCACTTGCTGTAGCGGTTGGTACATTGCATCGGATGGAAGAACAAACCGCTGATATTCAATATGATTTAATTGAAAAAATTCAAGCGCTTGTCAATGTTCCTTTAGTGATGCACGGTTCAACAGGTATTCCAGATGAAGATTTACAAAAGATTGTAAAGACTAATTTTGGAAAAGTAAACATTGGTACAGCGATAAGAATGGCTTTTGGAAAGACGTTAAGGGAAGAAGTTACAGCAAATCCCGATGCGTTCGACCGAATGGATTTATTTAAACAACCGATTCAAGCAGTGAAAGAAGAAGCAATGAAGAAAATTAAATTACTCAATGCACATAGATACGAGGAGTTTATTAGTAAAACATAATATAGGAGGGGTTTATAGTGAGTGGAAATGAAGTAAAGACACTAAAGAACTATATTGGCGGAGAATGGGTAGAAGCAAAGAGTAATAAAACTGAACCGGTATACAACCCGGCGACAGGTGAGGTCATTGCACATGTTCCTTTGTCTTCACAAGAAGACGTAGATTATGCAACGCAGGTGGCACGTGAAGCGTTTCAGACCTGGAAAGAATTAGCGGTTCCTAGGAGAGCGCGTATTTTATTTAAGTATCATCAGTTACTTGTAGATAATTGGGATGCATTAGCAGAAATTATTACAATTGAAAATGGTAAAAATTTAGAAGAGGCACATGGTGAAGTATTACGTGGGATTGAGTGTGTTGAATTTGCAGCTGGGGCTCCTACTTTAATGATGGGAGACAACCTGCCGTCGATTGCAACAGGCCTTGAGTCAGGTGTATATCGTTATCCAATTGGAGTAATTGGAGGAATTACGCCTTTTAACTTTCCAATGATGGTTCCGTCATGGATGTTTCCGATGGCTATTGCCACAGGAAATACGTTTGTGCTAAAGCCATCCGAGAGAACACCATTACTTGCAAATCGCTTAGCAGAGTTGTTACAAGAAGCTGGATTACCAGAAGGCGTATTTAATATTGTTCACGGGGCTCATGATGTAGTAAATGGGCTTTTAGATCATAAAGATATCGCTGCAATTTCATTTGTAGGTTCTCAGCCAGTTGCAGAGTATGTATACAAAAGAGGAACGGAAAATTTGAAACGCGTTCAAGCGTTAGCAGGAGCGAAAAATCACTCAATTGTACTAAGTGATGCAAACTTAGATAATGCTACAACACAAATTCTAAATGCGGCATTTGGTTCTGCGGGAGAGCGTTGTATGGCATGTGCCGTAGTTGCTATAGAAGACTCAGTAGCTGACGAGTTTATTGAACAATTAATTCAAAAGGCAAATGATGTTCAGATGGGTAATGGATTAGATGAAGGAATCTTCCTAGGACCAGTAATTCGTGAAAGCCACAAAGAACAGACATTAGAATATATTAAAGCTGGTGAGAAAGAGGGAGCTACATTAATTCGTGATGGTAGAAAAGATGAGAGTGCTCAAGCTGGTGGATATTATGTAGGACCAACAATTTTTGATAACGTAACAAGTGAAATGAAAATTTGGCAGGATGAAGTTTTTGCACCAGTTCTTTCAATTAGTCGTGTGAAGAATCTTGAAGAAGGTGTTCAACTAGCAAATAGATCAAACTTTGCGAATGGAGCATGTATTTTCACAAAAGATGGTGGGAGTGTGCGCGCATTCCGTGAGACAATTGATGCGGGAATGTTAGGAGTTAATATTGGTGTACCTGCACCGATGGCGTTCTTCCCATTCTCTGGTTGGAAAGATTCATTTTATGGAGATCTGCATGCGAACGGTAAAAATGGCGTAGAGTTTTACACTCGTCAAAAAGTCGTTACTGCTCGTTGGGTCTAATTAGTTAAAATTTATCCGGATGAATCCTATTTCGTCCGGATTTTTTAAAGCATAATAAAATTCATTGAGGTGAGGAAATGAAATTAACAACGGCACAAGCATTAATTAAGTTTCTAAATCAACAATTTATAGAAGTTAGTGGTAAGGAACAGAAATTGTTTAGGGGGATTTTTACGATATTTGGTCATGGTAATGTCTTAGGGTTAGGGCAGGCATTAGATGAAGATAGTGGGGGCTTAGAGGTATATCAAGGAAGAAATGAACAAGGAATGGCCCATGCAGCAACAGCATTTGCGAAGCAGAATGCTCATAGACAGTTAATTGCTTGTACGTCTTCTGTCGGACCTGGTTCTGCGAATATGGTAACTGCAGCAGCAACTGCGACAGCTAATAATATTCCATTACTGTTGTTACCGGGTGATACTTTTTCGAGTCGTCAACCAGATCCGGTACTTCAACAAATCGAACAACCACATGATTTAACTATTTCAACTAATGATGCTTTTCGTCCCGTGAGTAAATATTGGGATCGTATCAGTCGTCCGGAACAATTGATGTCAGCAATGATCAATGCGATGCGTGTACTGACAAGTCAAGCAGAAACAGGTGCCGTTACGATTTCACTGCCACAAGATGTACAAAGTGAAGCATATGATTATCCGGAATCTTTTTTCATAAAACGTGTACATCGTTTTAAACGTCAAAATGCAGAAGAAGAAGAGTTGAAAGAGGCAATCAAGTTAATTAAACGTAAGAAGAAACCGCTCATAATTTGTGGTGGTGGAGTGAAGTATTCTCAAGCGGGTATGGAACTTCAATCGTTTGCAGAAACATTTAACATCCCGTTTTCAGAAACACAAGCAGGTAAAAGTGCTGTCGAGAGTACACACCAATTAAATCTTGGTGGTGTCGGTGTAACAGGTAATCTGATGGCTAATACAATTGCTAAAGACGCAGATTTAATTATTGGAATTGGTACGCGTTTTACGGATTTTACAACAGCTTCAAAGCAATTATTTCGAAACGAATCTGTTGAGTTTTTAACAATCAATTTATCAGAGTTTCATGCAAGTAAACTTGAGGCAACGAAATTAGTAGTCGATGCAAAGTGTGGTTTAATAAAGTTACAAAAAGCTTTAACTTTTGCAAATTATCAAACGGCATATGACAGTGAAATTGTTGAAGCAAAAGAGGTATGGAATATAGAGTTACAACGTTTACTTAATACAAATTATCATGCAGAAAGTTACGAGCCAGAAGTAAAGGGGCACTTAGATGATCAGTTAGAAGAATATAAAGAGGCTTTGCGTTCTTCTTTAACACAGACAGCGGTAATTGGTGTAATAAATGAGGAGATCGATGATGACGCAGTAATTGTTGGTGCCTCGGGGAGTTTGCCAGGCGATTTACAAAGAATGTGGGTGAGCAAAGTGCCGAATACATATCATATGGAATATGGTTATTCGTGTATGGGATATGAAGTTTCAGGTGCATTAGGTGTTAAAATGGCGGAACCACAAAAGGAAGTCTACTCGATGGTTGGTGATGGGAGTTACTTAATGCTTCATTCAGAGTTAATGACAAGTATTCAAGAAAATCAAAAAGTTAACGTATTATTATTTGATAATGCGGGATTCGGGTGCATTAATAACCTACAAATGAGTAATGGAATGGGTAGTATTGGTACAGAATTTAGAATGCGTGATCCGCAAACGAACAAGTTAACAGGTAATGTCATACCGGTAGACTATGCACAAAGTGCAGCTGCTTACGGCGTTGTAACATATACAGTGAGAACAGTGGAAGAACTGAAGGCAGCACTAGTTGACGCAAAGAAACAGACTAGGTCTACGTTAATTGATATTAAGGTATTACCGAAAACAATGACGGACGGCTATGGTGCATGGTGGCATGTAGGAGTGGCTGAAGTTTCTAAGAATACTTCTATCCAAAATGCTTATAAAGAAAAAGAAAAAGAACTAAATAAAGCAAGAAAGTATTAGAAAGGAACGAATATATGTTTAAGGAAAACAGTATTAAATTAGGAATTGCACCAATTGGCTGGACGAATGATGATATGCGAGACTTAGGGGCAGAGAATACGTTTGAACAGTGCATTAGTGAGATGGCGTTGGCTGGATTTACAGGTTCCGAAGTAGGGAATAAGTATCCGAGAGAGACAGAAACACTAAAACGTGCTTTAGGCTTGAGAAATATGGAAATAGCCAGTGCTTGGTTTAGTGCGTATTTAACGACGAAACCTTATAAGGAAACAGCGGAGAAGTTCATTGAACATCGCGACTTTTTATGTGAAATGAATGCTAAAGTAATTGTTGTCTCTGAACAAGGTCGTAGCATTCAGGGAGAAGATAGGCGGCTGTTTGAAGAAAAACCTTACTTTACGGAAAGTGAATGGAAAAAACTCGCAATAGGTTTGAATGAATTAGGAAAAATCGCTAAAGAGAAAGATATGAAACTTGTCTATCATCATCATATGGGAACGGGAGTTCAAACAACAGAAGAAATTGAAAAACTTCTAGATATGACAGATGAAAATTTAGTATATCTCCTTTACGATACAGGACATCTTTATTTGTCTGGTGAAGATCCACTATATATTTTAAATCGATATTTACCAAGAATTAAACATGTTCATTTAAAAGATGTTCGTGACACAGTTGCCCAGCGTATGAAAAATGAGAAGTTAAGCTTTTTAGCAGGTGTGCGTGAAGGTGTGTTTACTGTTCCAGGAGATGGTAATATTGAGTTTACGGATATTTTACAATCGTTAGCTGACTTTAATTATGAAGGTTGGTTGATTGTCGAAGCTGAACAAGATCCAGCAAAAGCTAACCCATTGGAATATGCTTTGATTGCGAGGGAATATATAAAGTCAGTGACGGGGCTTTAAATACCGATAAAAATGATAATAGTCAAGCTCGTCGTTGTTGGGAGCTTAGATAAGCAACATGTAAAAAATCTTGTATTTCGCATACCTTGTTGTGTATTAACGGCGAGATTGATTCACCAAGCGGGTGAGATGGCTTCTAAAAGTAGGTAGGAAAGAACGGCAGTGGCGGAGAATTTTAGATATAACAATTCATGATTTAGATCTTGCGCATTGGCTTTAGGAGCAGAAAAAAGTAGTTTAGGCGTTAGAGACGAATCATTCGCGATCAGAGTTTGAAGAAATCAAAGATGTAGAGTCTAGCACGGCGATGATTCGTTTAGATAATGAAGCGATTGAAGTACTTGTAGTAGGAAGAAATAGTGCTCATGGAATACCATGTCGGAACGGAAATAATCGGTACAAAAGGTAGCATTCAAATAGGGCTGTCATTACAATGGGATGAAGTTGTTTTATTGAGTAATGACGGAATTGTTCAAAAGAGCTGCAACGGATTTTTAGATCGTTTTGAACAAGCATATCTTAATAAAGCGGGAGGGTTTCTAAGATGTATTTTAGAAAGTCGTAAACTAGGTGTAAAGGTTGATGATAGTGCGGAGGCTACTTAAATTGCTTATGCGAACACAGAATCATTAAAAACGGAAAAAAGTGAGCTTAGTGGTTTAATGCGAAATATGCTTACGGTTATCTGTGGAATATGTTAATATATACTTAGAATAATCTAATTAATTACAGACTTAATGAATGGGGACGATAGCATGAAAGTTACAATTTATGAAGTAGCAAAAGAAGCTGGAGTATCTACTGCTACCGTCTCAAAAGTGATAAATAACACAGGTAATATGCGTGAAGAGACGAGGAAAAGAGTACTGAGTGTTATTAAGGAAATGAATTATCAACCTAATTTAGTTGCATCAGCATTAACAGGAAAAGGCACACAAACATTAGGTCTATTGGTACCGGATATTTCAAACCCTTTCTTTTCAGCCATGGCTCGTCAAATAGAGGACTATGCCGATGCCCAGGGAATGAGTGTAATCATGTGTAGCATGGATGGTAATATTGAAAAGGAAAGAAAGTATATAGAATTATTACGACGTAAACAAGTCGATGGGTTTATTATTGCATCATCATTTCAAGATACAAATTTATTAAAAGATATAATCAATCAAGGATTTCCAATTGTAATGCTTGCTTATGATGATTCTACTATAGAAGTTTCTAAAGTCACAATTGATGATTTTAAAGGAGGCTATGAAGCAGCTTCACACTTGTATGCTAAAGGACACCGCAATATGGCGATTATTGCAGAACATACAAATAGTAGTAATTTACGGATATATGGCTATCGGGTAGCACTAGAAGGTAGAGGGATAGAGTTCCTTGATGAGAATGTATATAGAACAACAGCTTCAATTGATAATGGTAAAGCTAGTTTCGATGAGATTTTTCAAAAAGAAAATGAAGGATCACCTACAGCTATTTTTGCTTGTAATGATTTGTTGGCAATTGGAGTAATTCAAGGCGCTACAGAGCGTGGTATGAATATCCCGGGGGATTTAGCAATTATTGGTTTCGATAATACGATATTAGCAACAACGACAGTGCCAGGACTAACGACGATTTCGCAGCCGATTGCGGAAATGGCAGAAAAAACCGTTGAATTAATAATAACGGAAATAAAGCAGAAGAAGAAGGTTGTTAAGCGAGTGTTGTTTAATCCTGAACTAATTAGCCGCGGAACAACTTAATGAATGAAAAAATGTTTGAATGTAAATATAGGAAAGCAGAATACTAACTAAGCGCTTTCACAGTTTAGTTAGCATTCTGCTTTTTCACTTATACATTTTTGAGCATGCGATTTATTGCTAATAGTTCATTTTATGTATGTCGTCAGGTACTATAATTTTGTTTCAATAGTTTTTAACGACCATAACAAACACGATAAATCACTTCGATGCATCGTCATACACGGGCATAAATACGGCATTAAAGAAATAATCTTTTTTTAGAAAGGGGTGCTGACTATGTCTTAGTAAAGCCACTATAATTCGTCCTGTATTGCTTTTTAATATTCAATTTTGTTGCTATCGTTTGATTTGTTGTGGTGTCGCATAAAATTTCATAGCTTTCATCTAGAAAATATCAGTCTATCGCTCAAGTTCTTATGATACAATATTTTAACAACGATGAGTGAATTTTATAATTACCCAAATCAGCCACATCACTACAACATGTAGTTAAGGAATCTCCAACGAAACTACATGTTGTAGTGATGTGGCGCTAAATCCGAATTATGAAATTCACTAACGATACATAAAATATGGGGAATGAATCAGTATTTAGTGATAGTTTCACATAGCTGGGGACGTAGTTTTTACAAGCCCTGAATAGATTAGACCTCATGTTATAATCTTTATCATTTTTACGAATGAACGGGAACAATAAGGGGGGAGTATGTCGATGGGACATAAACGAAAACGACATCTATGGATAAGAATAATTTCGATCATTCTTTTTGCTATCGTACTTACAAGTTTTCGTTTACTTTGGATAAGTTATTTTAATGATACAGAGGAGCAAGAAATAACGAAGGGGGAACTTGATTTAAGGGGTTGGGATTTTTCAGATGGAAAGTCTATAACACTTTCTGGTGAATGGGAGTTCCATGCCTATACGATGCTAGAAGAAATTCCTACAAATCAAGATGAGAAAAACGCACAATATATTTACGTGCCAGGTGATTGGTCTACTGTGCTAAACCCGGATGATGATCGTCCATTTGGTTATGGTTCTTATCATTTACGTATCTATGTTGATGCTGATAAAGATACATCCTTTAGTATGCGGATACCAAGTGTCAGAAGTGCATCGGCACTATATGCAAATGGATTATTAGTTGGAAAATCCGGTGAAGTGGGCGAGAATAAAGAAGATTCAAATGCATTTAATGTTCCTTATTCCTCCACATCTATACGTGCAGATGAGGATGGGGTCATTGATCTTGTGTTACAAGTTACCAATTTTGTCGATCCTCGTTCAAGCGGTCTTGTACGTTCTGTTACATTTGGTTATGAAGAGGATGTTAAAGCAGAGGCAGAACTTTCAACTCTCTTACAAGTTGTTACTGGAGTCATTTTTTTCGTACATGCACTATTTGCAGGGCTCATCTATATAGTAGGGATTCGTGATAAGCGACTCATTTATTTTTCAATAGCGATTCTCGTGTTGATGTTTATCAATTTGACAGGTGGGGACGAAAAGGTATTGTATCAATATATGATGTTAGATTATACGATCACATTTAAACTATCTATGTTTATGATGTTTTTCTTATCCTGGTCACTTGTTCATTCGGTTGGAGACCAAATAGAAACTGTTACAAAGAAATTGTTGCCAGTATATACAATCCTTTTTGTGATCGCTTCTATTGTCATCGCTTTTTTACCAATGGATTATTTAGCATCAGCATCTAATTTTACTTTTAGTGCTGTGTTTATAGGGGCAACGATAACAACAGTTGCGTTATTACGCTCAAGGAAGAGCTTTCAAGGTGGCATATGGATTGCTTTATCGGTTGTTGCTATGGCGAGTCACTTTATTTGGTGGGCGTTGGCGATGGGAACGGGTATAAAAGTCGTATATTATCCATTTGATTTAATTATCGCTATTATTTGTTTGGCAGGTGTATGGTTTAAGCACTACCATCAAATGCATGTAGAGACGGGAAATCAAGCAATAAGGCTACAAAAAGCGGACAAAGAAAAAGATGAATTTCTCGCTAACACGTCGCATGAGTTGCGTAATCCTTTACATAGTATATTGAATATGTCGCAAGGTGTTTTGGAGCGAGAAGGGGCGTCATTACAAAAAGAAAGTGTTAGAAATTTAGAAACGGTATTGTCAGTCAGTCGTCGCATGTCGTTTATGTTAGATGAATTACTTGAAATGACTAGTTTAAAAGAGGGAAAGCCGACATTACAATTACAACCAATTTCCTTACAGGCGATGACAGAAGGTGTCGTCGATATGCTTTATTTTATGGTAGAGGGAAAGTCAGTCCAAATTGTCAATCACATTCCCCCTCGTTTTCCATTGGTCATGGGTGATGAAAATTATGTGATTCAAATTATTTTCAACTTACTCCATAATGCAGTGAAATATACGCCAAGCGGGGAAATTACGATTGAAACTTCTATTCGAAATGACATAGCATCTATCTCTATTACAGATACGGGTATTGGTATGGATGAGGAAACAATTCGAACGATTTTCGAAGCTTATGAACAAGGAAATAAGGAAGAATCTATGTTGGAAGGTGGATTTGGCTTAGGTTTACA
>JAPFCO010000431.1 GCA_026169505.1 Pseudogracilibacillus sp. | reverse complement strand
GTATGGAACCACCTACGATCGGTAAGTCTGCATTCGAACCGATAAAATAATGAGGAAATACTTCTACAAAAGCAAGTAGTTGTTCAAATGTTTTTTTGCTTATTTGCATTGGTTCATGTACCTCACTTAACACGATACTATGCTCGTTATAATACACGTAAGGAGAATATTGTAAATACCATTGTTCTTCTCCTAACGGTACCTGAACAATACGATGATTAGCTCGCGCTGGGTAGCCTATCCGTCCTTCATACCCTTCATTTTCAATACAGAGCACACACGGCGGATAATCGAGTGGTTTTTTCATTTCCTTTTCCCGGCGAATTTGTTCTGGATCTTTTTCTGGTTTGGATAGATTAATCGTAATATCAAGTGCACCATAAATTGTCTCTGCTATAAAATGAACGTTTTTCTTAATCCGCTTCATTTGAATATAGTTACTATTTTTACTTAATTCATAAAAGTAATTCGTAGCCATTTCCGGGCGTTCCATATATTTTTCCCAAAATTTCTGTCGGACATTGGATGGTCGTGGTACAAAGCAATTCATCACATTTGCTTGAAACATTTCTTTATCATCAAAAACATCTTCTATACGTTTTGCTTCAACTGCATAATTTGTTAAGATTTCTAATAAATTGGGGATATTTTCCTCGATCATTAAAGCTTCATTTGGAAAGCTATCTAAATGAAGTTGAGCAAGGACTTGATTACGAACATACAACATATCCCGTTCTTCAATCAGTTCCACCTTCACTGCTTGATCAATTAAACTGGCAATCGTATTATAAATATTCATCTGTTATCTCTCCCGTTCCATAGCCTTCTGGATGTTGGAGATGCCACTGCCAAGCATGAGTGATCATCTGCTTTACATTCGGATACTTTGGCTCCCAATTTAATATCACTCTTGCCTTATTAGATGCAGCAATCAACCGTGCTGGGTCTCCTATCCGTCTTTGACCAACTTGATACGGAATTTTCTTTTCTGTTACTTGTTCAGCCGCACTAATAATTTCCTTCACTGAGAAACCTTGGTTACTCCCAAGATTAAACACATCACTCTTCCCACCATGCTGTAAGTAAGTTAGTGCGAGAAGATGGGCTTGGATTAAATCCTCCACATGGACATAATCACGAATACAAGTACCATCCAATGTGTCATAATCATCACCAAAAATAGTAATATGGGAACGTTTTTGTCTAGCTGCCTCTAAAACAATCGGAATGAGATGGGTTTCTGGACGATGATCTTCCCCTATTTCATCATTTGGCCTTGCACCTGCTACATTAAAATAGCGTAGTGAAACATATTGAATTTCATATGCTTCAGCTACCCATTGGATCATTTTCTCCATCGCCCGTTTTGTTTCCCCATACGGATTCGTCGGCTCTGGTATCATTTCTTCTGTAATAGGTATTTGTTCTGGCTCTCCATATGTAGCTGCTGTTGATGAAAATACAATAAAGCGAACAGAAAACTCTTGCATTACTTGCAGGACGTTCTGTGTGCCATAGACATTATTGTCGTAATATTTTAACGGATCTTCTATCGATTCACCTACAAGTGAAGATGCAGCAAAATGAAATACGGCATCAATCTTCTCTTGTTCAAAAACGTTTCGTAAAAACTCCACATGCCGAATATCTCCTTCATAAAATCGTGCGTTGGGATGAATTGCCTCTTGATGTCCAGTTGCTAAATTATCTATTACAATGACATCGTTATTTTCATCAATTAGCTGATAAACTGCATGAGAACCAATATAACCGGCGCCTCCCAATACTAATATACTCATTTATACCATCCTTTCTTTTGTTAATTCTCTTGCGCCATCAACTATTTTCGGCGTATAAATGGTTGGTCCATAACCAATTTCTTGCTTATACTTACTCGCTATATTCTCTTTAAAAGATATTAAATGAGTATTCTCTACAATTGCAATCGCACAGCCACCGAACCCCGCTCCTGTCATTCTTGCCCCGATTACCCCCTGTTGTTTCCATGCAGCTTCTACAATCGTATCAAGTTCTTTACCGGTTACTTCAAAATCTGAACGTAAAGATACATGTGATTCATTCATTAATTGTCCGAATTTATCTAACTGATTAGATGTTAACTTTTTATATGCTTGTTTTGTTCGTTCATTTTCAAAAATAACATGCCTTGCCCGCTTACGATGTATGTCATCAACAATCACATGTTGCCACTGTTCGAATTGCGTTGGTGTTACTTCTCCAAGCGTACTTACGGTTAATTTACGCTGTAAGTCTTTTAGTGCTTTGTTGCATGATTGACGGCGTTCATTATACTTCGAACTTGCTAGTGTTCTAGTTTTATTCGTATTGATAATGACAATCGTATGTTCTGTTAAATCAAGAGGTGCATAAGTATAATCTAATGTATCCGCATTCAAATGTATCGCATAGCCTTCTTTTCCATGTGCGATTACAAATTGATCCATTATTCCACTACTAACTCCTACATATTCATTTTCCACTTTTTTTCCTAGTAAACTTAATTCGGTAGGATCCATTTGAATAGCAAACAATTGCTTCAATAGAATCCCTGTTACCATTTCTATTGATGCAGAAGATGATAGACCAGCCCCATTTGGAATATTTCCTTCATACAGAATATCCATTCCCGTCAAAACCTTTTTAGTTTGCTTATGAATATATGTGATCATCCCTTTCGGATAATTAGCCCAGTCATCACTTTTAATATAATCCAGTTGATCAAGTGAACATTCAATTATTCCTGTCTCAGCAAAATTCGTTGAATACAACCGAACTTTTTCATCTGATCGTTTCGTTGCAAGCGCATATGTCCCTAAAGAAATAGCTGCTGGAAATACGTACCCACCATTATAATCCGTATGCTCCCCGATCAAATTAATCCGACCCGGTGCGAAAAAGCAGCGTGGATGTTCGTTTGTTTCAAATACGTTTTGAAAGGTTGCGATTAAATTTTGTAGCATCATTTACCTCCTCTTTATTTATAAACTTAGTTAAATCATTTAACTAAGTTTATAAGAAGAAGCGAATAAATTCAAGCGTATAAAGTTATTTTCCCCAAAAATGGAATCTTAAATATATAATATTGCATGTACGTACAATATGTATTAAAATATAAATAATTCAACAAACATGTACGTACGAAATAAATAAAGAGGTGTTTAATTATGTTAGATGAATTAAAAGAAAAAGTATTACAAGCCAATTTGGCATTGCCTGCACATGGACTCGTCACATTTACATGGGGAAATGTAAGCGGAATCAGTCATAAGGACCGCTTAATTGTCATTAAACCTAGTGGAGTTCCATACAATGATTTACAAAAAGAACATATGGTTGTCGTTAATTTCGACGGAGAAGTTGTAGATGGAGATTTACATCCGTCTTCAGATACCCCAACCCATTTAGCATTATATAAACATTTCCCGGATATCGGTGGTATCGTACACACTCATGCACCATGGTCTACTAGTTGGGCACAAGCTGGTAGAAGTATTCCTGCTTTAGGAACGACACATGCAGATTATTTTTATGGCACAGTACCTTGTACAAGGAAGATGACAGAAGAAGAAGTGAAAGAAAACTATGAATATGAAACAGGTAAGGTCATTGTCGAGACCTTC
>JAPFCO010000133.1 GCA_026169505.1 Pseudogracilibacillus sp. | reverse complement strand
TTCTGAAGCAGAGCCCGAAACATTTGCAGTACCAGGATTTGTTGATGGAATGGAAACACTCAATCAAGATTTAGGTTCCATGGAGATGGAGGAATTAATCGCTCCTGCGATCGAGCATGCAGAGGAAGGATTTCAGGCGGACAAGCATTTAATTGACCGGCTTGGTAAAGGATCACATCGAATGGATGTAGAAAATCTGCCAAACTTCTTTCCTGATGGCCATATCATAGAGGTCAATGAAATCCTTAAACAACCTGATTTAGCGGATACATTGCGCTTGATTCAAGAAGATGGTTCTGATGCCTTTTATGCTGGTCCTATTGCAGAGCAAATTTTGGAATTTGAGGAAACGCTAATACCAGAAGATTTAACAAGCTATAAGTCTAATACAACAGAAGCCGCTAAAGGCTCATTCGCTGGGTATGATGTTTATTCGGCTCCCCCACCTTTAGCGGGAGTGACATTAATCCAATCCTTACAAATGGCGGAGGCTCTCAATATTGAATCTACCGAAGATAATCAACGCGATTATATGCATTTGATTGGTGAAATATCGAAACGATCTTATGATAATCGAATCAAACATGTAGGTGATCCAGATTTTACAGAAACTGCATCTACTGATGAGCTGACCTCGTTGGAGTATACGAATGAAATGGCAGATACGATTTCACTGGATCAACTATCAGAAGACTATGAAGTGAATGATTCCATCTCGGATGAAGAAGACCACGATAACACGACCCATTTTACCATTATCGATCAAGATGGTACAATGGTATCAGCAACACATACATTAGGAAACTTTTTTGGCTCAGGAGCCAATGTTGGTGGATTTTTTATGAATAATCAAATGGAAAATTTCAGTACGAGCGATCAATCATTAAATAGTATTGAACCTGGAAAAACTCCACGAAGCTTTACAAGTCCAACAATCTTGTCAAATGGTAATCAAACCATTGGTATTGGTTCACCGGGCGGCAAGAGAATTCCAATGGTCATGACCGAAGTATTAATTAGGCATCTTCTGTTTGAGCAACCGTTAGAAGATGCAATCGAAGAAAAACGATTCTACATTGAAGGTAATGACATTTTTACCGAAACAGAATTGGATAAAGATATTCAATCTAGCTTACGCTCTCGCGGCTATGAAATCTATCAAAAAACCGATGTTGACTTTTATGGTGGTATCCAAGCACTTGTGATTGATGAAGATACCAATCAAATCTATGGCGCTGCGGATTCTCGCAGAAGTGGCATTTGGCGAGTCGCTAAAAACAAACAATAGTAGCAGGAGGAAGAAGTTAAGTGAAAAGATTCATTCATGGCATACCGCCAATTTTACTACTTATTCTCGCGTTGACATTTATGACACAATATAAACAATTAAACGATCTGACAGATACAGAGAAATATGAAATACGCACCTTTGTCGAAGCCGCAGAATCTGATGATGGTAAGGACAAAGAGAATAAACAAAACAATAGTATTGCTAGTTCTAATATTGATGCAGCTGAGGACAAGGAAGTTGTGGTAGATCCTAACATGACATATCAGATTACAGATGACGGAAAAACCGTAACTGTACATGATGACAAAGGAAATCCTGTATTCCAAGCCAGAATGGAGCATTGGCAGGAAAACATTGAATATTACTATGAAAAATATAGACTTGGTTCTTTTTAGATTACTAGACTTTCTGCACTAGCAGAGGGTCTTTTTTGTAGGTTGATTTTTTGAATTAAGTAGTCATGTAATTTTTCAATTTAAGCTAATCTACACTTACATATAATCGGTCATGTTAGTAACCTATACTGATGAAGGCATTTGAAAGGGTCAACTTTAGCTAACCCTTTCTTAGTTTGTCCTTTCTGGAATTACTTCATCACCAAGCCACCATCTACGATTAAATTTTGCCCTGTAACTGCCCTACTCCATGGCGATGCAAAAAAATAATGCCGCATCAGCAACCTCTTGAGGTGTAGTTACTTGTTGTATATGAAATTGATTCAACTAAGTAATATCATTCACTGCGAACTTCGAAACAAAAATATCCAAATGCTAGATCCTCATCTCCAATTTTGAAAGGTTTTGATCAAATTTCCAATTAGCACTATTTAAGTCTAAAACCTATATGACTTCTCCCATTCCATCATCAATTGCAACATTATGTACAATTACCTAAACATCGGATCATTTAGAATTAACCTTCTCTGTTCAGTCTTCTGCTACTTTTGTTAATTTATATGGCCCTATAATTTAAACCGGAGAACCAATTCATTCAGTTGTTCAGCTAGTTCGGCAAGATGTTTCGAGCTGTCAGAGACTTCCTCCATAGCAGAACTAGTTTGCTGGGATGAGGCAGAAGTTTGTTCAACACCTGCTGCTGACTCTTCAGATACGGCTGCTATTTCTTCAATAAATGTATTCATTTGGTCACTTCTTGATGTGATATTTTCCAAATTATCCATCGTAACATGAACAATGTTGACCATTTCTGTCAATGCATGATGAATGCCATTAAACTTTTCTCCAGTCGTTTCAATTTGTTTTGTACCTAATTCAACTTCTTTATAACCGGCTTGGAGAGCACCTGTCACTATTTGTGACTCTGTTTGGATATTTGTAACAATTCCAGTGATATCTGTGACTGAAAAGGATACTTGTTCCGCTAATTTTCGAACTTCATCGGCGACAACCGCAAAACCTTGTCCATGTTCTCCTGCACGGGCTGCTTCAATTGCCGCATTTAAGGCAAGTAAATTTGTTTGTCCAGCGATATTTTGAATCACCTCAACTAATTGAGATATTTTTTCCGTCTGAATGCCCAGTCCATTTACTTTATTGACGGCATCATTTACGATGTCATCAATAGTTGCCATTTGTTCTTTTGACTGATCCATGAGTTCACTACCCTCTTTTGTCATATGGATCATACCATTTGAAGATGCCTGAAGATGTTCACTATTACCATTTAGTACGGTTATTTCCTGGCCGAAAGTTTGCATCGACATCGACAAATCGCTTGCATGATTAGCTTGTGTTTCGGAACCAGAAGCTAATTCTTGCATTGTTGATGCGACCTGTTCCGAGCCCATCCGAACTTCCCCTGCCGACTGAGTCAACTCTTCACTTTGACCTGATACTATTTCAGACACTCGATTAATTTCTTGTAAAACGTTACGCATATTGTCATTCATATCATTCGTCGCATGCACAAGTTGTCCAACCTCATCTGTTGATTGTGCAACGAGAGCTTCGTGACTAAGATCCCCGTTAGCAATTTGTTTCATCCGTTCCATGACCATTCGAATCGACTTTGTAATGCGTCGTGTAGTAATAAGTGATGTGGCAATTGCTAAAAGGACGACAATTCCTAAAGTAACTAAAATAGGTGTAATAATCGCACGTGCTTTTTCTGCAAAGTCTTCTTTATTAACAATACCGCCAATAGTCCATCCTGTTGAAGGGTTAGTTGCATAGCCCATAATTGTCTCTTCGCCATCGGATTCGAACTCAATAATCCCACTTTCTGATTCACTATTCATTTGTTGATAATATGCTTGATTAGATTGATCTTCTCCAACCATACTTTCATCAGGATGAGCGACAAGTTGTCCATTGCCATCATATATGACAGCATAACCTGTTTCACCAATCTCGATGTTATTTACAATATCAACAAGTGTGCTCACTTGGACATCTGCTGCTAATACGCCTGTGAGAGTATCTCCATCAAAATATGCTTTTGCTACCGTTACAACTATCTCATTCGTGCCCGCATCTTCATAAGGTTCCGTCCAAATAATTTCACCATTAGATTCGACAGCATCTTGATACCATACTCTCTCCTCCACTACATAGTCTGGACCAAGATCATCATCAACTGGATAAAGGATCATTTCACCTGTTGCCAATCCAGTATAAATAAATTCAATCGTTGGTGTTACCTCTTGGGTTTCCTTAAACATTTGTAAGATATTATCTTCATTTTCTACCGGATCTTCAAATAATTCATTCGCTTCGAATCGTTCTAAAGTATGATGCATATTTGCAAAGTAAATTTCAAATGTATCGTTCATACTTACCATTTGGCCTTCTACACTGTCCGTCAATTCATCTGTCGTTATGTTAATGCTTGATTCATAACTCACATATGCAATAACTCCACCAGTTACGATAATTAAAATGATAAATGGAATTAATATTTGTTTTTGTAATGAGCTCTTAAACCAAGAAAAAATGTTAAATCTCCCTTTTTTTGGCTTACTCATTTTTGTCTGTTCCATAGATGTTTTGTTCTCTCCTTTAATTGTTTATGTAAATAATTATCTACGTTATGAATTTAATTCAACTATGAAATAATATCAATGTTATTTCTAACGATACTTATGCTTATTAGGATAGTATGAACCGCTAACTTCAAAGTCCGTGACCTACACTATATAGATTATATACCTGTCCTATGCACACCTGAATTTGCCATTCAATGAACTTTTAATAGGCAAAAAGCAACTGGTCATCAGACAATCATTAGTTGAATAATTTATATAATCTATTCTGATAGTAAGTAACTGGGCATTTTGGTCCTCTTTGACGAATGCTACACCTAACTTAACCATTTATATAGTTCTTTATATCCATGTCACTTCTTCATAATATATTATTACCTATGAAAAATCAACATATTGTACCAAAAATAAACATATTTTAAATTGCAAAATTATGCGGAGTCCATTGTGTCACATGCTCCATCTAATATAATTCTGGGTATTTATCTAGACCTGAATCTTTGCGATTTCTGTTTCACTACAGTTCGCTAGGACAAAATGTTTGTATAAGGCACTTATGATGAACACGATACAAATTTTACTGATAAAAAAGTGTTCAATTCTTTCAAGTAGAAATCTGTTGAATCTAGTTTAGCAGTTACACAAACACGATTTCTTACTTGCTTACAAACCTTTATAGTAAGAATTGCACTACCTACTCAACCATTTGCAATGCAAAAAAACGAAAGGAACATTTATTTTACACATGTTCCTTTCGTAAAAACAGCTATTCATTTATTCTGGTGTCTTGGATCTACGTCAATACTTAGAATTACTGTTGGATACATCAGGGTTTAGCAACCAATGCGTTGAAGTGGCATCTCCCGTAGCGGTTAGCTTATTCTTATCCGTTAAGGTTGATTTAGATTTAAAGATAGGTCACAATTTGTTGTAGTTTATAATGAAAGCTCTTTAGCTAACACCCAACCATTCAAACCATATGAGGATTGTATCTTAAAATATCGATAATTATTATCTTTCAGGTGATTGTTTAATTGTTGAAAATTATCATAGTCTATTCCCCAATAATAATCTTTTCCTTTTTCCAACAAATCATTATTCTCTCTACAGAACATATCAATATCATCTTCAACAATATCTAAAAGTATACTGTTCGGTAGCTGATCTTCAAAATGAAACATAAAAAAATCTTCAAATATGACTTTCCTTTGTTCATTTTGCTCATTCTCAACGTAAACTTCTAATATTAGGCACTCAAAATTGACTTGATAATTTAAAACTTTACTATCATGAAATTTATCCATTAATGATCCCCCTAAGCCTACTCTAATCCTTGATAGAGTTTTAGATTAATTCCATTTATATTATGGTAAATTCTAGTTGGTGAGTTTCGCTAATTCAGTTTCAGCCGAGAGTGATGCTAGTGTAGTTTCATTTTTTTTATAATCTTTCTCTCTACTCACATCGCAATTGTATAATAGTGTCAATCACTCCATTATAATTATCATTATTGTTATCTAACTCAATCAATAACATATCCTCATCTGATGCAGGTTCATAACCGATTTTAGTGATAGCTATATTATATTTTCTTTTAATGTCAACTAGATAGTTTACTAACTTAGTGAGTTTTAACCGACTTTCGACTTGGCTCCCTGTAAACAATTCTTCTTCTGGAAAATTTATTACAATATCACCTGTTTTTTCATCGAATGAAAACACGATTATTACCTTGTGCAAATTAATACCAATATGTAATTCCTTTACATAAGTATTTCCAGTACCTATCGGGGATAAGATGTTTTCTAAACTATTTAATTGAAAAAACTCTATATCTTTATTCAATTTGTCATCATGAAAATGTGACGAAATGATTCTACTAGAATGTAACTTAAGTTCGTTATATACAAAATCATCTAAGTTACTTTTATCAAAATCAATCAGAACTATTTCTACATTTTCCACTTGGATTCTCCTTTTTAATTAATCAATAAACCCTTTAAAAGTTCCATCTAAATTCAAACGAACACCGCGTCCATCAGACAGTTTTTTTCTAAAAAATCAATTCCTTTGTGATTTGTAACCTTAGTAAAATCTCCTGGGGCATCTAGTATATCTTCTAAATGTCTTAAAGCTGATTTATTTATTTGGCTTGGTCCACCCTTTACTTGTCCCCAAACATCAGGATGCCTCCCTGCATGTTTTTCTAAAGCATGGCCAACCAATGTTTCACCACCTTTTCTAGAAGTAGTAGCTGAGTCTGTTCTTATTTTGTTATTTACTTTAACAATACTCCCAGTCTTTCTTCCCGCATTTCCTGCCCCACCCATATCATCCGCATGTTTCAAGAATGGTTTGGCAAATTTCCCAGGTGTAGGAAGTAAAAATAATCCTGCAACTGCCTTTTCATCTGGTGAAGAGTTCGGCTCAAGTAACACCACAGCATCATCAATTGTCACATAATAAGCTAACGTGAAGAGTGCAGTAGTTGGTCCAGCTAGACCATCTGGTGTCCCGGCAAGGTCGGAATTACCGCCTTTCATTTGTCTTGCTTGTTCAAATATGAAGGGTTCTTTCGCATCAACTGTTAAAGCCTCATTATCATCTATAGAAACATTTTTAGGTTTGTCAGGATTTAGCAACCAATTTGATAGGGCTGCTTCTTCCTCAGCAGTCAACTGATTCTTAGCTGCTAATCGTTGATAACTGTTTAATTTTTAATCTATCAAAAAGTAAAAATATAATAAGTGACTAAAGTATTACTTGATTAGAATTCACTAGATAAAGGCTATACCATAGGACGCAAACCTATACTTGATACGGTTAATATCAAATTAAGATCATTTGCAGAACCAAAAACAAAAGAAGCATCTATTTTTAATATGCCTCTTTCGTAAAAACAGCTATTCATTTAATCTAGTGTTCTAGATTAAAAACAATATCTTGAACCTTGATATGCACGTGGTAAATCTCGATAAATTTCCTGAGTCTAAAGGCATATAGGAATAGGTCCGTATCTAAACCATAGAAATTTCCTGTTTTCAAATCAGAATAAGCATCTCTTTTATATCTTTTCGATCATTCACCCAGATTAATTTTATTTTGGCGATCTTTTCATGTATAACACTTTTGTATCAATGGTACACCCATTCGATCCTTTTCTAGTTACTTTTAAAGAACCTAAAAAAGTATCCCATCTTCTAAACAAATATGTTGTTGTTCTTCTTCGGTTACAACATTGATGATATCATGATCTATTTCATAATCAATGATGATGTCATCACTTTGCCAAGACCACTTCTTATCCCCTTTATATGTTATACACTTAATGTCTAGTTCACATATTACTATCACAGACTTATCGTTTGTATGAACGATTAAATCAAAGATTAATGAATCGCATTCGATAACTTTAGTAGTAGTTTTCTGATTCATACTAAAAATATATAACATTTGATCTGAAGTTATTATTAATCTAGAATCAATTATTTTTATTTGCGGGTCTATGCCATGCCCTCCATTTAAGATACCTATGGACAAATTATCATTATATAAGTTCATTTCAGTCATATAGTACCTTCTTGTATTCTCAATTTCACTTCCAAAAAGAATTCCTCGTTTTTGATAAATGTTGTCTCTTAATTCCGATTCACTGTCTATTTGTAATAAAGGAATTTTTTTATTGTTGTTCATTATTTACCTCCAAATATTTTAATCGTAATTAATCTATCTCCATCCCAAATTGATTCCAGCTTTACAACTCCATTAGAACTATTAAATATTGACTCTCTGAAACATCTACTGTCGTTCTGATTCATTTTACTTCTATACTTGGCGGATATGTAGATAAAACCTCTATTACATCATCTGGAGTGAGGAATACATAAAGTTTCATCTCTTTTTCATAAATGCTTATACTTTCCTCGTTAAACAAATCCATATATTCAGAATGGTTCACTATAAAAATCTGTTCCATATGTTTCTTCTAGAAATGATAATGTCTTGAACAACGATCCTTCATCCGTATTCCTATATGACAAAACCCCACCATCAAAAAACACTTCAATATTCTTGTTTCCTATTACATCGCTAAATAATAATGTTATTCCTTCACTATTATCTAAAATATGCTCATTGTAAATCGTTTGGGGTAAATCATCTATTGGAATCCACTTTTTCCATCTCTCCATTTTGACTCCTCCAATTATTGCTCTTATACCGAAGCTTGATTTTTGTTTTCCCTTCTTGAATTTCAACAGTTGGGCGACCATCAGCTTCCTTTTCAAACTATTATAGTTCTACCGTCAGATAAAGTACCAACTTTTACGTGTCTTCCCTGTTCAAATGGTAGTGGCTCTTCCTCAGAGGTCAACTGACTCTTAGCCTATAATTGTTGATACTGTTATATTTTTTTTAAAACATGATGATTAATATTTAATCTATCAAAAAAGGGAAAAGTACCATGTGACAAAAGTAATGTTTGCATTTATTAAGTTGGAATTGATAAGGTTATTTTAAAAATAAGATTATATCTGTAGCAAACGTAGCCCTTTAGCAACAAGGACATGTCTGAGTTAGTAACTGTACATTTGTAAAATATATTTTTAATTTATCCTTCTACTTCTTCAATAATTGACAAGATCAAAAGGAGCATCTCTATTTCATATGCTCCTTTCATTTAAACAGTTATTAACTTATTCTAGTTTCCCTCAAACATTAGGATTACTTGATGCGATCATTTTAATAGGTGCTTAACTAATACGCCATCATCTTTGATGTATAATCTTTTACATTTAATGATGACTAAACTAAGTAAATGTTATTCACTGTGAACCTCAAAACAAAAATATCCAAATGCTAGATCCTCATCTTCTAATTTCATTTCATTTTTAGCTGACACTAACAATTCAGGTAAAATTTCATACAATAAACTAAAATAGTTTTCTAGTGCCAAATTAAAAGTTTCCACATCATCCCACTTACACAATGGGTAAAGAGTTTCACCTAGTGTCCTTTTATGTGACAATGGCAATTCATCATCTAAACATTCTGCAATATGTTCTTTTAAAGTCTCCTCATTAAAATCATCCCTACATTCCATATAAAACATATATTCATCGTATTCTCTTTGCATGTCCGCACGGCCGTTTATATAAAATGGGTTAATTCTAATATATTCTGTTGTAGACTGTACTTCTTTCACATCTTTAATAAGATGTTCTAAATCTATTATCGTTGGGTATAGTCGATATTCCCCACTATGATATGTTGTATGCTCATAAATAACTTCGTTAATTTTTCCGCTTTTTCTAATAATCATTTCATCATCTCCTATTTTGAAAAGTTAGGATCAAAATTCCAATGTTTTCTATTTAAGTCTGAAACCTGTATCACTTTTCCCGTGCCATTATCAATTGCAACATAATGTACATTATCTTTATAGTAGACGGTAACAGAATTGCCTGTATACTTATTTACCGAACTTCCTGTCTTATGAGGGTTATTTATCACATCAGCAATACTCTCATTTGTCCATCCTCGTGTTTTTACCTGGTTCTTATATTTTGAATTGTTAAATTTATCACTGTACGTAATTTCATCTGCGTTTACTTTTTTTACCTTTCTTCCCGCATTTCCTGCCCCACCCATATCATCCGCATGTTTCAAGAATGGTTTGGCAAATTTCCCAGGTGTAGGAAGTAAAAATAATCCTGCCACTGCCTTTTCATCTGGTGAAGAGTTCGGATCAAGTAACACCACAGCATCGTCGATTGACACATAATAAGCTAACGTGAAGAGTGCAGTAGTTGGGCCAGCTAGACCATCTGGTGTCCCGGCAAGGTCGGAATTACCGCCTTTCATTTGTCTTTCTTGTTCAAATATTAGGGGTTCTTTCGCATCAACTGTTAAAGCCTCAAAGTCTTCTATAGAAACGTTTTTGGGTTTGTCAGGATTTAGCAACCAATTTGATAGGACTGCTTCTTCCTCAGCAGTCAACTGATTTTGGGTTTCTAATTGTTGATACTGTTCTGTTTTCTTTAATTCATTGATATCTGTATCCTTCGATTCTTGATTATGTATTATCGTAGGTAACATCTTTTTAGGGTTAAACATTAGTACAATTGGCGATATTCCAGAAAGAATATTGATAAATTTATAATACGCATTAGGAAGAGGATTAACTTTCCACATTAATTGTGCATATGCCTCACTGCCGGATAATGTGGAAAGATTGATATCTCGTACCGACATATCTCCATTATGCAGTATATTGCCAATATCTTCTACAGATTGTTTCATTGTTTTTATATCTTCATTTACAGTGACAAGAGCATCTGCTTGTGAACGATCCAATACTTCAAGTTGTTTTACTGTCTGTTTTGACATTTCTTTTGCTTCTTCTATTTTTTCAGTTAATTCATCACTATTTAATAGGGGCAGATGTACAATATCGGAAACATCGGATAGTTTAAAATTGACTTTCTCTGTTAAATTATCCGCTACTTTTATTAATTTATTTAATTCATTCGTTACATCACCTTCTAAAAATTGTTGTTGCACATATCCATCTGTTGCCGATTCGAAAGAATAGATTTCTTCCTCCATTTGTTGGAGTGTTTTTACATAACGATGAAATGTTTCATCTGCCAGTTTAAGAAGTGGTTGATGACATGTTGAATAAAACAGACGAATAGCGTTCGCAGTTTTTCCTGTAAAAACTCCTTCAAGTGCAATGACTTTTTCTATAGCATGTTGAATCGTTTCGAATTGGTTCTTACATACTTGTATATCCTTTTGAGTTTGTTCTATATTTTGCTTCCAAGTATGTACATCTAACGTTTTCATGAAAGCCTCCTATCATTCATTTGAAAATGTTAACCGATTACTTTAATAACTCTATTTCAGAGGCTATGTTAGCATCTGTTTCTTTGATAACATCAACTGAATTCCTTGTCATTTCTTCACTATTAATAAGCAAAGTATGATAAACTTCTAGAAAACTTACAATTGAAGTATTGATCTCGTTGAATTTTTCCGCCATTTCTAGCCCGTTTTCAGATAATGTTTTGGGGGAAAACCCATCTTCTAGTGCTTGAATAGAATTTTTCAACCCACTCAGTGCTTCTTTCACTTCAGCTTCAGAAACATGTATTTCGTTCGTCATCTATTTTAATATCTCCTTACTACTTATTTCCCTTACATATTGTAGTCTCAATTCTTTCGTTGCTATTGTTCCCTCTATACTTACAATTGATTGCGCTATTGCTTCAATTTCTTCAGCTAATCGATTAAGAATCTCGTTCATTTTTCCTTTGTTAGTTTTTGATAAGTATCTAAGATTCCATCTTCTTGAAATGTCTGAAAATCTTTTGCTAATTTACCATGCCATGTGTTTTTACATAGTGTAGGGGATTTGCATAAAGACTGATTGTAGAAAAACTCTTCTTGTAACTCTATCAAATTACTTTGCGCCATTTCCAATCGCTCAATTTCTTCTTGCTTCATATACAATGATTTTTGTAATTCATATATAGAATATTCCAAACTTTCAATTTCACGTAGGTACATAGAAATCTCCTCTACTTTATTATGAAAACTCATAAATCAATTGAAGTAGTGTCTACAGTGCTAACTATTGGTTACTAGTCTGTATGCTTAAGTTTTTATTATTACTTATCCTCACCTTATTTGTTTTTCTCTCCTAGTGCCAAAATCATATGCTAGGTAGTATTTAATCTATCAAAAGGGAAAAATATAACAAGTGACTAAAGTATTATTTGATTGAAATTTACTAGGTTAAATTTGCATTTCTTAAAATGTGGCGCTTTTACGGGTGGGAAATGGAAGATCTAGCAAGACTAACTCTTGCAACGATACTAGCACTTGCAGTAAATAATCTTGAAAAAACCGACTTTCCTTCATGGAAGTCGGTTTATCATGTTTCTGTTTCAAATTATCAAGCTTCATACTATTTTGATAATGCGATTTTAATATGTTCCAAGTGATGTTCTTCATGCCAAGCTAATTTTAGAACCTTTGTTGCAACTGTAATTGTACCGTTTATCTGATGAACAAAAGTTCGATCTAATTGCTCTTCCGTTAAATTATTCCCTAAAGCTACAATACGCTCATTGATACCTTCTAACATTTTAATAGAACTTTCTACTGGCAGTTCTGTGTCTGGTTGAATAGCCCACTTGTCTTGGTCAAAATTCGGCACTGTTGGGTTCTCATCTGTTAAAGCTAATTTTAACCGTTGATACATATTCAACTGTGAATCTGCAATATGATGAACAAGTTGACGAACTGTCCAGCTGCCTTCACGGTATGTTCTCCTTAATTCCTCTTCACTTAATGAGTCAACACTTTTTCTTAATCGAATCGTATAAGTTTCGATTTGTTTTAAGCTTTCTTGAATATCTTCCATCTTTACGTCTTCAGGTACATGTAATTTGCCAATTGGGTATTTTACATCCATTTTTAATCCCCTTTTCCCTATTACATATATTTTGTTGTTAATCTATAATATACTAATCCACTTCGATCTTGTAAACCCCTTTGAACTAGTATCGTTTCATGGACACACCTAAATTTAATGACTACAATTAATGATGGAGTACATATTATCATAAGATATAAAAAGTAGGTTGGTGGCAATGAGCAACAAAAAAATTAATGAAACAGATTTATATGAACCAATTCAACATTACTTTCACTCACAAGGTTATACAGTACAAGCTGAAGTGAATGATTGTGACGTTGTTGCATTTACTAACGATTCACTCATCATTATTGAACTAAAATTAAACTTAAATATTACTTTGCTTATGCAAGCCGCGAAACGGCAAAGATATACACCAGATGTTTATATAGCCATTCAAAGACCAAAGATGAGTTTGCGAAGACGTAAATGGCGTGACTTGGTGCATCTTGTCCGACGATTAGAATTAGGATTAATTTTAATTTCTTTTGAAGGTAAAATACCAAGCATTCATATTGTACATGAGCCAGGACCGTTTGATCGTAACAAAAGCGCTCAACAAGGTAAAAAAGGCCGGGATAAGTTAATAAAAGAAGCAAAGGGTAGAAGAAGTAATCATAATATTGGAGGAAGTAATCGTGTGACAACGATGACTGTATATAAGGAAAAAAGTATTCAAATCGCATTTTATCTTGATCATTTAGGACCAATGTCAGCAAGCTCCCTACGAAAGCTGAATACAGCTGATCAGACATATGGAATTCTCTATAATAATTACTACAAATGGTTTAAGCGTGTTGACAAAGGAATTTATGATCTAACAGATTTAGGGAGAGTGGCGTACCAAGACTATCCGGAAATGATAAAACTATATGGATATTCGAAGTTAATCGTGAAGGATTCTGAATAGATCGTATATCATCGCTTGATAAAATCCCGATTTAACGGTGGCTAATCTGTTCAAGGTCCCTGTCATGATCGGTAAATACAAATTAAAACTATGTAGTAACCCCTTTTAGAATGAAACAAACGATTTATATGAATACATTATTGTAAACTTCTGCTCGTTTTTGTGATAATGTTAATTTGGTATTATTTTATTATGTTAATAGGAGAGTTGTATTATTTTATGGAACATACAAGTGAATTAAGTCCTGCAAAGCTCATGTGGCAAATGACACGCCCACATACACTAACAGCTACATTTTCTCCAGTCATTTTAGGTACAGTCATTGCAATGTACGAAACAAATATTGATTGGCTTTTATTTATTGCTATGATGCTTGCGTGTTTAGCTTTGCAAATTGCGACGAACTTATTTAATGAATATTATGATTTTAAACGTGGATTAGATACGGCTGAATCGACTGGTATTGGTGGCGGTATTGTCCGACATGGTTTAAAACCGAAGAATGTACTAACTGTAGCATATTTGTTATATGTGATAGCTGGTATTATTGGTGTTTATATTTGTTTGAATAGTAGTTGGTGGCTAGTCGTAATAGGTCTATTTGGAATGGCTGTTGGCTACTTTTATACAGGCGGACCGATGCCTATCGCCTATACTCCTTTAGGTGAATTGTTCGCCGGGTTATTAATGGGGGCAGGTTTCGTATTAATTTCTTTCTTTATTCAAACAAATACGATTACAATGGAAAGCATCTTCATTTCTATTCCAATTGCGATTCTAGTTGGAGCAATTAACATGTCCAATAACATTCGTGATATCGAAGAAGATATTAAAGGTGGACGGAAAACATTGGCAATTCTCTTAGGTTATCACAAGGGAATTATTGTCCTAGCAATTGCATTTATCATATCGTATGTTTGGATTGTCTTTCTAGTTGTAACAGGATCTATCAGTCCTTGGGCATTAATTGTATTTTTATCCGTGAGAAAACCATTTCTAGCAATTCAAGGCTTCCTAAAAGGCGATGCCAATCCGCAATATATGGGAGTAGCGATGAAATCAACCGCTCTAACTAATACATTTTTTGGATTCTTATTATCTTCGGGATTATTAATTAGTTATATATTTTAAAAAACAAAGCATACCAACTGTTTCCCGACAGAAGGAATGCTTTGTTTTTTATTAAATAAGTTATATCAAGTATTCCGATCTAAATTTTACTATTCATATCTTTTAATCAGCTCAACAAATGTATCAATAAATGATTGTAAAAATTGAATGGTTTCGTCATTATTAATTTTTCCATTTTCGTCCACCAACTCAGGTGAATTTGCGAGATAGACTTCTGGTTGTTGCACTACAGGCATATTTAGAAATGTGAGTGATTGTCGCAAATGATGATTTGCCCCAAATCCACTTAAATTACTGATTGATTGGCTAATAATAGCAGCTGGTTTGCCATCCCACACACTTTCTCCATATGGCCGTGAACCTACATCTAATGCATTCTTTAATACACCGGGCACAGAACGGTTATATTCAGGAGTTACAAATAAAATCGCGTCAAATTCCTTTACTGTATTGCGGAATCTCGTATATTCCTCTGGAGCATTGCCATCATACTCTTCATTATATAATGGAAGGTTACCAATTTCGACAAACGCTGTTTCATAGCCATCAGGAAATAACGGGGCAACGTTTTTTGCAATTTTTTTAGAATAAGATTCTTTCCGCAAGCTACCAACTACAATTCCTACCTTTTTCATGTTATCTCATCCTTTTTAAATTATTTTCAATTCATAAAATTGTACCCTAACAATTACAGTGTTCCCTTTGCCCTCATCTTTTAATCCTGAAATTCAGCTAGTAATAAATATGATTTGTAAGATATAGGATCAGGCTCCAAACCTCATTATTTCGCACGTTTTCTGTTTTTAACTGTCACGCCTACTAGTAATATAAGCGTAAAGCTAATTAAATAAATGTATGAGAATGTTGGAGATAACATCTGTTCATTCCACTGTAACGTCACTCCTAACATCACAACAATCTCCTCATATGCTTCTTTTGGCAACATACTTTCCATCGAATGAAGGACATCTCCCATCAGTATGTTTTTCAACAAAACTACCGCTTGGGTTGTCGGAAAAAGTGTAATTATCTTTTGTAAATAAACAGGTAATAGTCCAATTGGAATATAAATCCCTGCCAAAAAGCCAATTAATGTTCCTACAATGGTCGAGAGTCCACTAAATGCACTCATTGTTTTTAAACTGGAAGTAATCAAATAAAAAAGTAATGTGTGCATTAACGTACTCAAAAGCACGACTATGATAAGTTGTAAAGAAATAATGAACGCTTTATCGAAGGTCATGAATGTATAAATATAGCCAAACAACAATAACAGCACGGTAAAAAACAACCCGATGACAAAAGTGTAAATAATATAAGAATAAGATAATGTTTGTTGAGTGATTTTGGTAATTAAAAAGTCATCTTTTATCTTACTGACCTTATCTTCAATAAATTTACCTAAAGCCCCAAGTGCAGCCGTTGCTGTTGTTACAGCAATAATGCCAGCAAACATCCATAAAAAAACAAATGACGCTCGACCATCAAATTCTGGTAAGTTACTAGAGATATTTTCGGATAAAAAAAGTAAATAAAGTGCAATGATGATAAAAACAGATAACAGGGAGAAAAACACACTCGTTTTATCCTTTAGAAACAGTATCGTATGACGTTTAATTAATGTACTCATTATCTCACCTTACTTTTTATTTGTTCCGTAATTTCCAAAAACACATGCTCCAAGTTCGCTTCACGTATCGTAAAATCTGTTATTAACTCCTCAACTAATTGTAAAATTGGAATAGCATCTTTACTTGAATTGATTTGTATGTACACCTTACTATTTTCAATTTCCACCTCATATTGATGATGATGTAGAAGTTCTTTTAACTCATCGCTATTTTTAGTATGTAGTGTTAGCTTTGTTTTAGCATAGCGATTTCTTAAATCAGCTGGTGTACCTTCTACTTCAATCTTTCCTTCATGCATTAAGATGACATAATCGACATGTTCTGCCTCTTCAATGTAATGAGTGGTCAGAAAAATAGTTAACCCTTGTTCTGACTGTAACCGTTGCAACATCGACCAAATCTCTTCACGTGAACCTGCATCTAAACCTGTTGTAGGTTCATCCAAAATAAGCATCTGCGGATGATGAATAAGTGCACGAACAATATCTGCCTTTCTCTTTTCCCCACCTGAACATTGTCCATATAGACGATTGCGTTTATCTGCAAGGTCAGTCAATTCTAATAATTCCTCGATGCTCTTTTTTGCTTTCTTTTTACTTAATCCGTACAGTTTAGCACGCATCATTAAGTTTTCTTCTATCGTAAACGCTTCATCTAATCGATGGGATTGAAAAACAACACCAGTCATTTCTTGTAAAACACCATCTGTAAATTTGATTCTGCCTGCATCCGGTTTTAGTAAATCGATGATCATATGAATGACCGTCGACTTCCCAGCTCCATTCGTTCCTAAAAATGCAAAGGTCGAACCTTTACGAACATGAAAGGAAACATCTTTCACCGCTTCTATATGTTCAAATCGTTTACTTAAATGCTTAACGCTCAACATATTTGTTCCTCCATTCTATAATTTTTTTATTCATGTCTTCTGCTTCCTTCGTTAGAATAAATAAGTATATGAGCGTGATCATTATATAAATGATGATTACTAACGATAATGTAATTATAAAATTGATTAGATGTATGGAATGAATTCCGATGATCACTGACGTTACAAATACAATCGTGAATATAAATGCTATATCTAGTAATACAGTTAAAAACAAACTTTGTATTTGAAGTCTGCTAGGGAGATCCATAAACATAAACAATGATATTAATGCACTAATAATTGCAAGCATTAACACATGCCGAATGTCAAATGCCTCCAAATGTAGAAGCGAGATTGCAACTGCCAGAACTAATGTCGTAATCGTAAATGTTGTCGTAAATAATACAAACCAATTACGCATCGTATATCCCTCCTTCTGTAAATAGCGCTTTGAACTTTCTACGATAATGTCTAGTAACAATTAACTTTTCTTCACTTGTCATTAATAATTCATAGCGACTGTTTAATAATGCCTTTACAGACTTTATATGCCTTGGATTAATCAATGTTTGTTTATTAATTCGAATAAATTCAAAACTCTTTAAATGCTCTTCTAATTCATATAAAGGTTGATTCACCTCATACAGATCTGTTTCTGTATAAATAAAAGTCATTCTTTCCACATTTTCAATATAAATGATTTCGAATAAATTTAAATTAATTTGTTCTTCTTCTCTCTTAACCGATATCGTATGCGTGATTTGATTCAGAAATGTTGTTAATTTCGATATATGCTCGGTCATTTCTGGTGCTTCTATCGTTACCATTGTTTCTTTATGCTTTCTATCTATATCTAATTCCCATCGCATGAAAAAACTCCCTTCCGACGGTTTTATTATACGTTAAATAGGCTTACTATTGTGTAAATATTTCATCTCCTGCAAAATAAAGAGCATAAGATACATCGATTAGTTGTGAAAACAAAAAAACTATTGAGCATCATCAACAGTTTTACATTCATTTTATGAGATTATTATATGTAAATAGGCAAACGAAATGAGCATATATTGTTCATATGCTCATTTTGTAATTGAGTTTTATATTATTTCAACGCCCCTGCCACAATTCCTTGTTCAATCATTGTTTTATTTTCTTCCATCCAGTTATCATACACCTCTTGAAAACGTTCTTCGTCTTCATCCTGAAATCCCTCGAAAAGTACTTTATCTATATTTTCTTCATTAAAATAGAACACCTGATTAGGATCTAACCCTTGAGGATAAATGCACGCTGTATAATCAAACATGATATTTTGGCCATCAGTTTCTTCTGATGGAAACATTGGACCTCTGTTTACAATCATTAATTTACTCGTTCCTTCTTTTAAATAGACAATTGATCCAATTGGTAACATGATGATTCTCCATTCCTATTTTTTATTTGAAAAACACTTCATATTAAAAACACTTTAGCCTGTTGCCTTCTTCTTTTTTAAATAGTTGACTTTGGTTTCTCCGACCTTAAATGTCATAAAACTAATTAATATCAATATTATAAAGAAAAAAATTCCTACAAAAAGTATGAATCCATTCGCAAATTGAATAAACATATCCCAACTTATAAAAGTTAGTCCGAGAGATAACAAATAATAGAACAGTGTAATAAAAAAGTCCTTAATTGAATATGGTCGAATCCATGCTTGCCTCTTTACACATTGATGAAGATCAACCTTTTTCAACAAGCTTTTTTGATTTCTGATATTGATATAAAAAAACATGGCTAATATAATTATAAAAATTATTGCTACAATAATGGAATTTATAAACGGTGCACTATCAATGTCAAAATACTTTACTAAAGGATACAATAGATTCGTTAAAGTTATCCCAATACCACTTACTAATAAAATATCCACACCGGATGAATCTGATTTTACTTCAGGAGAGGTAATTTGCTCTACTAATTCATGATCATCTATTTTATAAACAGTATTTGGAAAAATCCAATAAGCAAAAGGAAATAAAAGCTTCCAAAAAGACCAACCACCCATATCGAGAATATATCGTTCCTCGCCAACACTTAGAACTCTATATCGTAGGTTTTTATATACTGCTTGGACTTTACAGTTCATTAGACGATCACACTTTCTATACGTACTAGTTGTTTAAATAAATCAGCAACCGCAGCCTATTTACCCATTTTGAACTTCACAGTAGTATCTCCAACCCCAACAGCCGCAAGATTAATAAATAATAAAAATAATAAACGCTAATAAAAACAAATATGAAAATAAGATAAAACTAAAATGTTTAGCTGACTGTGGACGAATCCACAATCGTTGCTTTGTATATTGTTTTAGTTCAATCATTTGTAACAGATCTTTCTTACTACTAACATTAATATAAATAAACACAGCTAATATAATCGCAAACACAAGCACAACTATAATAGTATTGACAAACGGCGTTCCCTCAATATCAAAATAATTAACTAATGGCCGTAATAAATTAGCTAAAACAATTCCAATAACACTTGCTAATAAAACAATTCCACCCGTTGATTTCGATTTTACTTCGGGTACGATTATCTTTTCTATCAATTCGTCATCACCGATTTTATAAACAGTATTTGGGAAAACCAGTAAGCAAATGGGAATAACGTTTTCCAGAAAGACCAGCCGCCCATATCCAATATATATCTTTTCGCCTCAATAGTTAGAACTCTATACCAAGGATTCATATACACTCCTTGCACTTTACAATTCATCAGAAAATTTCACACTCCCAGATCCTCAATTATTTAAGCTTCTCTTTGGAATATCCGATCAGCAATTAAGTATTTTTCGGTTAAATTTCAGCAAACATATTCGATTTTTTAGCGGAAACTGTACTAATTGACACATCGTGAGTCTTCGTCCTTACTTTGAAAATATTCTTTATGCTTATATAGAAAAATACTGATAATACAAGTGAAAAAACAATCAATATGATTATAGGGTTAACAAGTTGGTTGCTTTCAACGTTAAAGTAATTTACTAAAGACTGTAATAGATTGGCTAAAAACACACCGATAGCCCCGGTTATTACACCTTCCCATGCTGTTTTATCTTGCTTTATTTCTGGTATTTTTGTTTTTTCCATAATTGTAGGATCATTCACTCTGTAAGCTACGTTCGGTAGAATCCAGTAAAGAAAGGGAAAAACATTTTCCAAAAGGGTCGTCCCATGTCAAGAATATAACTTTCTTCATCCATAATCATAATTCTATACCTAACATTTTTATACACACCTTGTAGTTTACATTCCATTAGCCAACCATACTTTCAATTTTCACTCTATCGGCTTTTTGTAATCTTTCAATCTAGCTTTAGTTCCAAAAACTGTATAATCTATTATTATCAGAATAAAAAAGAAGAAGACTCCAAAAAAAAGCATGAATCCATTCGACAAATCAATGAACGCCATCCAACCTACTATAGTCAACCCTAAGAAAAAAAAATAATTAAATAAAATAAAACTAAAGTGTTTAATTGAACATGGACGAATACACATTTGTTTCTTTTCATATTGATGAAGATCAATTTTTCTCAACAAGCTTTTTTGACTTCTTATATCTATATAAAAAAATACGGCTACTATAATGAATAAAACCGTAGCAACAATAATAGTATTTATATACGGGGTACTTTCTATATCAAAATATTTTACTAAAGGATATAATAGATTAGGCAAAGTAATTCCAATGCCACTTACTAATAAAACATCTCCACTGGATGAATCTGATTTAACTTCAGGGGAGGTAATTCTTCCTACTAATTTATGATCATCAATTTTATAAACAGTATTTGGAAAAATCCAGTAAGCAAATGGAAATAAAAGCTTCCAAAAAGACCAACCACCCATGTCGAGAATATATCGTTGCTCACCAACACTTAAAACACTGTATCTAATATTTTTATATACACCTTGCACTTTACATTCCATTAGACGATCACACTTCCTATACTTACTCGTTCGTTTAAATGAATCAGCAACTGCAGCCTATTTATCCATTTTAAACTTCACAGTAGTATCTCCAACCCCAACAGCCGCAAGATTAATAAATAATAAAAATGATAATATTATCATCCAAAATAAAAATATCACTGTATTTATTGCTACATGAATAAGTGCTGCCCCAATAAAAATAATAAACGCTAATAAAAACAAATATGAAAACAAGATAAAACTAAAATGTTTAGCAGACTGTGGACGAATCCACAATCGTTGCCTTACATATTGATTTAGATCAATCATTTGCATTAGATTTTTCTTACTACTAATATTAATATAAAAAAACACGGCTAATATAATGGCAAACACAAGCACAACTATAATAGTATTGACAAACGGAGTACCTTCAATATCAAAATAATTAACTAATGGCTGTAATAAATTAGCTAAAACAATTCCAATAACACTTGCTAATAAAACATTTCTCCCTGTTGATTTCGATTTCACCTCGGGTACGATTATATTTTCTATCAATTCGTCATCATTTATTTTATAAACAGTATTTGGGAAAATCCAGTAAGCAAATGGGAATAACACTTTCCAGAAAGACCAGCCACCCATATCAAAAATATATCTTTTCCCCTCAATAGTTAGAACTCTATACCAAGGATTCATATATACTCCTCGCACTTTACATTTCATTAAATTGTCACACTCCCTAGGTTCTCACACATTGGCTTCCATACAAGACTATATAACTAACTAAATGGATTTATTAAATCAAAACCACTATATATTGTCTCTCCAACCTTGTCTATTTGTTGTCCTGCCCAATCCAGTTTATCTTGTATATCTCCAAAGTCATTATCGTAAATCCAGTTAAATCCCGTTGTAAAACCTGTACCTACAACTATACTACCTCCTATTGCCCAACCTACTGGAGTTGTAGAACCTAGATATGCCGCTACAACATACATCCCTGCATAACCACTTACACCTCCAACTAAACCAGCTCCCCCTCCAGTAGCATTTTTCGCAAATGCTTCTCCTAAAGTTTTATCAGTCAGATTATAATCCCAATAAGTTCCCGCTACTATAGTTACTCCAAATAATGTCGTACTCACTGCCCTTCCTACGTTTAATAGTCTATCCCCACTATTCTTCAAGTAATTATATGTAGAAGATGCCTTGTGTGCACTCATCGCTTTAACTAATTCAGCCCGACTTAATTTATTGTTCCGAGTATCTTGAATACTTTGCTTAAGATATGCAGCAATGGCGTTACTTTCAATATCATCCGTAACTCCACCAAAGTTATCTGTAACATATTGGAAAAAACTCTCGGATACTTCCTCTTCTAAGTCCTCTTCATTTGTTAACTTATTTAGTTCAGTCAAATAGTTATAGTATCCAGCTTCATCAATTTCACCTTTCTCCAAATCTTTTAATGCTTTTATTAATATTTCTTGGGATGAGTTATCCATATCTTTAATGGCTGCGTCTTTGGCCTTTTCAGCTTCATTCACCACTGCTATATGTCTTTCATGATTTTGCCCCTTCAACGCTAGCAAGCTAACAGATATAGAATTCTTTGTATATTCAACAAATCGACCATCTCCAGGCACGGCACCTGCCTCCTGAATCGTCGTTTCAATATGGTGTATCAATTCACCTACCTCTGAAACTTCCTGTTCATTTAGACTAGTAAAGGATTCTAATTTTGTTTCTATATTAGATATAATTTCCACCACCGATTTGTGTCCACTAGTGACTGCCCATGTCGATGGATGATTGGCACTACTAATTTCAGAGACATTTGCGATTGTCTCCCTAATCGATTCTTGTTGTTCTGTTAAATGCTCATAATCTTCATTCACATGTTCTTCTAATTCATTTAAATAATCACTCTCAATTATTGCAAAATTACTAGAGTCAACTCTAGATTGGAATGAATTCAAGTGTCCTTTTAAAGATTCATCAAGTTCAGTAAATAAATGTTCAAATGACTTTAAAACTGTTTGATGAAGAGTGTTAAAATAATCTTTTGCTTCTTTAGCAGTTTTGCCTGAAAATGAACTCATTACATTTAATCGATCAATACTCTTTTCAACTTTTTTCAATCCTGACTCTAGATCTACTGTAGCAGTTTCCATATCATTAGAGAATTCAATAACTTCAGATATATGTACTTTTTCCCCATTTATATCTCTCCTAGTTCACAGTGGATGTGGACCTGTCGTATTAATTCTTGGTCCTGTTGCTAATCTTTCATCAGTCTCTTTTATTTTCTTGCCAGTTTGATCCAACGTATCAATGTCCGAATGCAGTAATGTTTGGTATTTATTTATTAATTCAATCGCTTTAATGATGTGTTCCAAGTCTTTTGTGAATGGAGCTATATTCGTTTGATTAAACGTACGATTTGTTTCCATACTACTTTCTATACCAGAAACTGAGGATTTTAAAGTTGAAATATATAATTGAAATTCACCCGTATTTATACCCATTTTATCTATCATCGAACTGACTCCTTTTCTGCTTGAGTAATTTGAACATCCAATCGACCCAGTGCACTTTCCAAGTTATTTAGTCCTATGATTTTAGTATCTAAGTTATCTTCATACCTTTTTATATCCTCGTCAATCGCTTCTTTTGCATCCTCTGTTGCAGTGACATATATTTTGACTTTCTCTTTATATTCATCATACGCTTCTTTAAATGATTTTTTCTCTTCACCGTTCCATCTTCCAGACTCTATGGTTAAAGAATCAATAGAGCTTTTTATCGTTTCTAATTCAGAAATATTCTTTGTTAATTGATTAGAAGCTTCTTTTAGTTTTGAAATCTTATCTTCTAAGTCTGAAATGCCATTCTTTGAATTAGCCATCCCCTTTAATACTGTTCGTTTTTGATCCTTTAACTGGTAAATCGACGTTATCTGTTTCCCCCTCCTAATATTAACGTGTCAATTTCACTTTTTGTAAGTCTATTTTAATGTAAAATATAAATATCATCTAAATTTATTCGGTTAATAGTATGTAATTTTCAAGTATAAAAATAATTGGCAACATGTCATTCATTCAATTAAAAAACATATCCACCATTTTATGACAGTTTTTATTCATCATACTAAGAATAGTACTCCGACATTAACCTGTCAACGAACTCTCAGCAATTTTATCCAAATTGAATAAAAGGTCCCTAGTGCATAAGGTCAGTAAGTAAACGATGAGTATTTCAGATAGAGACTTAAGTAATACGCTTTCGATAAAATAGTAAACCCTCCTTCAAGTATACCTACAGGTACTTAAAGGAGGGGATTTAAATTTGAAGCTAGATGCAGTTTTTATTCGATGATTTACTAGACTTTCTTTTTTTGATTAAACAATTAGCGCAATAACCGATCCCTTCTAAATCCTCCTCTAGTCTAAAGTACAAGCAACATGTTTTTCGGTAAGGGTCCGACTTGAGCGCCTCTCCTATTTTCAAATAGTCTTTTATAGGATTCTTTTCGGTACCAAATAATGTTCCTTCTGCCTCTTTCAAGAAATAAAAATCATTGTACAATTGTTGCCGCTTCACTAGATTTGTTTCCTTTGCTAATGTTTTTCGATAAATAGAGTTAATGCGGACAGCGACATTTTCCCATAATATTTTAGACGGTACACGCGCATTTCTTTGTAGCGCACAGAATAGCGGGGTCAAGTGGTTGGAAAAAAGCGATCGAATAACATGCGCACACCATTGTTCTCTTGGCATACTTTCCACCCGATACCAGTGACACATATCTGCCTTAATACATAATTTACGTTCTGAGTTTAGCCCACATGCCTGAATAGGTAAAACAAGTGCACAATCATATTTTCCCATACTAAATAAAGTTGATGACACAACTAAGTAAGCATACCTTTTAGAAAACAACGAGGCTGCAACAGATAATGTAGGTGCTTTTATTTCTTCCATCTGCTTTTGTAAAAAAGCCACACACTTTTCATCATCCAATAAATCAAATATATCTGTTACTTGTAATGTTTCCGATTCAAGCTGTATATCGAATTTTTTTAATTCAGTCATTACTGTATTATTCATTTTCATCACCTTAGTAAACTTGACATGGAAATACTTCTCACCTATGTTAAAATACAGGGTCTTTAGCTTTGTCTTCTTTCTATTTCGTATTGCTCTTTTTTAAGCGCTAGTTCTATTAACCCTTTATAATTCAATCGATTCAACTTATAAATGCCATCTTCATCTGCAATAACATAATCTCCAGATTCAAAAACTACGCCACCTACACAAACAGGTGTATTAATCTCACCCTCTAAATTTAATGAGCTCGTTGTCCTTGGGGAAACAGACTCATAAAATACTGGTACATTGCTTTTTTTCAAATAAGAAGAATCTGTTACAGCACCGCTAATAATAACTCCCGCTAAACCAATTTCTTCAGCACGTCTTGATCGAAACTCTCCCCAACAAGCATGTGTTTTATTTCCTGACGTATCAATAACTAAAATATCTCCTTTTTGCGCATGATGTAATACATTATTTAAATGAGTTCCATCTCCACTAGACAATTTCACTGTCAATACAGGACCCAAAACGTTCGTTATAGGGATACTACAAGTTAAATGCGTTAGAAAGCCAAAATCAGTAAAATGCCCTATTGTGGAAGTGCTAATTTTTTGAAGTTGTTGTATTTCCTTGTAAGAATAATAATTCACTCTATTCTTAATGAGTAACATAAGTGCCTCTATCATCTAATTCATAAAAAGGGTTATATCCTATTCCCTTGCCTGATGGCATCGCACCTGGTACATCATCAGCTTCTAATAATGGTCGCACAACTAACTTCAATGGCCATTCCTTTCTGTAAAACAATTCATCTTGTAATTTACTTTTATCTTGTTTAGGAAGATCAATCATTTTTAACGTGTCTTGTAACACATTTTTAGTGGTAGACCAAAACGTTTTTTCGGGTATTGAATAAGCTTTTGCTAATGCTTCCATGATTGATGCTAAATTCACTTGCGTTCCCAATGACTGAATATAAAACATCAGGCTTTCAACCGTCTCATTATAAAGACTATTTGAATAACCGGGTCTGATATAATATCCAGGATCTTCAATTCCATGTTTGTCTAAATATGGCTGGTAGAGACGCACCGAATCATGATCCCTAAATAACAATCCCGTTATCTTTTTCTTATCTAACACTAAGCAACAGTTTTGACCATGGATTTCCGGTACGATACCAACCTTAAATAATCTCAACGTAATCTCATAAAAGTTTGTTACTAATTCCGAATAAAATTGGATGACATCTTTTTTTGCCATTGACTGCCCAAATATCTCGTCAATAAAATGACTTTCATTCACTACAACTCCTAATGAAGACATTGGAATGACTCTCATGTCTTTCTTTATTAAGGCCTGAGGATATAATCGGAGTTGAGCTGCTAAATGTCGAGGATGATCATCAAACAATCCCATATCTGGAGGCATGTATCCCCACCAATTATTTTCCTCACATAAAAACACTTTATCTTTTAGTGTATCGTCACAATTAATTGCTTGTCGAAACATTTTCTCACCAGCATTTCCATTTAATAATTTGACGACAGGTAAGTATCGCATAGCTCCAAGTGATGTAACACTAATTGGTAATTTTAACATCTTTGTCGATCCCTTTTTCGATAAAAAGGAACGAAGAGACGATGTAGCTAAAAAACCATCTGTCTTAGTATCTAAAACAATGACTGTTTTATTTTTTATTTCCCGTGTAAAATTCAATGAAATAACATGATCAAGTTGCCAAGGATGTACAGGTATAATGGTGTATTGATCTTGTTTGATCCCTTTTGAACATAATTCATCCTCAATAGTTTGACTCTGAGTCGGAGTCAACATACTGAAACAATTTTGATATGTTGCTGTTGAACTTTTCATAACATAATCATTCTGGATAGCTATCCAGTTAAAATAAGTCTGTTGATTAAACTCGGCCATAAAATGATGGTATTCTTCAGGAGTGAAACCAATCTTAGCTTTAGCTGTGGGATGAAATGGACGATCCCTTAAGGATGCTATCATTTCTCCTTTCACGAACCAATCATATGAGCTTTGAGGTGTAAGAGAGTTAAAATTCATCCCTTTCATACTGTATGCTAACTGAGATACAGATTTTTTTACACTATTAATGAATTTTCCTACACTAGTATGTTTATATTCCTTTGTAGATAAAGACCACTGTAATACAGCCTCAGCTAATGCAATTGGAGAATTAATTATTTCCCAATCTCTGTTGCTATTCTGACTATATACCGTTGAGCGACTGATCCATTGATATCCTTGTCTATAACTCTTTTCAACTATAAAACACCATTCGCCTACATAAATAAGTGCTTCTTTATTTTGGGGATATAAACTTTGAACATCATTTGACATATCGATAAGCCTTTTAGTTGTAGCTGTATTTATTGAAAAAAACTGCTCTGCAATAAATACATCCATTAAATCTTTCATTATTATTTCTTCTGCCGTCAAGTCGATCGATTCTATAATTGTCTTATACATAATTATTTCCTTCCATAATATAGTGAAAGTCGGGATGTGGATGTCCTAAAAAATCATGATGCGAAATTGTCCAACAATATGCTCCCGATTTTTCAAACATAATAATATCTCCCACACGTAATTTTTCAATGAAAGCATCTTTATAAAATTGATCTTTTGGTGTACACAACTCACCAACTATCGTTACTTTTGAATGGTGCACGCATGGTCTTTTAAATGGATATGACCAATTCTCTTGCGGTATAATCGTAAATGGCTGATTATGGTCCCAAGATGCTGGTAATCGATTATGGTGTGTTCCACCCCTAACTATCCCAAAGAATTGATCATATGACTTTTTTATATCGATTATTTCAGTAACATAATAACCGAATTCTGCTACTATAATCCTCCCAGGCTCAAAATAGATTGGAACATCTTCTAACGCTTGGAACTCTGTGCTCTTTGTGAGCAAGGTAATAAATTCTCGCCAATTAAACTCGAATTGTTCCTCATAAGATACACCAAAACCCCCACCTACATTAATAAGTTGAACATCTAAGGCATAGAGTTGTTCCCATTCTTTTACCCGACGTATATAATGACGTATCATCTCCACATGTGAAGCAGCTTCTAAATTATTCGATAAAGAATGAAAGTGAAATCCGCTAAATTGTATATGCGTATTTTCAGCTGCAAATAACAGGGTGATCGCCTCTTCTACCTTGTCTTCATCTAATCCAAACTGACTTGGTCGCCCCCCCATTGATATATTGGTTATTGGTAATTCAACTGCTTTAAGATTGATTCGTAATAAAACCTTTATATACTTATTTAATTCTTTTGCTAAAATGATTAATCTCCTTAACTCTAGAAGGCTTTCAATATGAATATATGACACATTTTCTTGAAGTGCCGCTTTAAGTTCATAATCTTTCTTTCCCGGACCACCAAATAAAACAGGTGCAGTTTGCGATACTTCCCTAACTTTTAATAGCTCTCCAATTGATGCTACTTCAAACCCTTTTACTAACGGTAACAGAGCTTTAATTATCTCTTTATCCGGATTTGCTTTAATGGCATAAAATAAAAATGTTTGCTTAGGCATTAACTCGACCATTTTTTTAACATGGTGTTTCATTCCTTCTATATCGTAAATGTATGCACAAACTGGATTGTCTTTGTTTATATGTTCTGATATTAATCTTTCAATCTGCTCCATCATATTTTATATTTAATCCTCCAGTTATACTTTTGTAATATTCCAATTTATCTTGAAATGCTCGAAATGCTGTACCTCTTTCATCTCCTAACACAAAAATATTCACATCTTTTTGTGCCCACTTTTTATGTGCTTGATTATTTCTGGAAACCATGGCGTATGGTACATTACAACTTCTTGCAATGGTATATAGCTTTTCTAGATGAACTTGCACTTTTACATTTTCCGTTTCCCATGGCACTGAAAGTGATTGGGATAAATCAGCTGCTCCTTCTAAAACAAAGCTGACTTGCGGTATGGACAAAATAGATTCACTTCCGTTCACACCTGTCAAACTTTCTATCATCGGGATAACCATTAATTCTTTGTTTGCTTTTAAAATATATTCTTTTAACGAGTGCTTACCGAAAATTCCTGGTCGTCCACTGTTCAAACTTCTCATTCCAATTGGATAATAATATGAATGATAAATGACTTCTTCCACCTGTTCTTTAGATGTTACATTTGGAATTACAATCCCTTGTGCACCACAATCCAATATTTTTAATATTTCCGTTCTTTCAATAGTAGAAATCCTAACTAATGGAGTGATATTTAATAATTCTGCTGATCGAATCATGTTTTCAATTGTTTCCATACTTGTTGTTGCATGTTCGTAATCTATAATGACAAAATCGAATGCAGCATGGCCTATCATCTCAATAACAATTGGGTGAGGAATAGATACAAACATTCCAAATACAGGTTCTTTTCTAGCTATTTTTCCTTTTAATGTATTTTCCCTCAACGAACTCACTCCTTGCTTGCTGTAAGGGGTTTTTAGATTTACGAAAATATAATTGACCATCTCCGAAAATGCGTCTTTTTGTCATTTCCTCTAAGAAAGCATCTTCTGAAAAGAGATCAAACAAAGAGAAACGCTCCTTTATTTCTGAATTTTCATCTTGATATTGATTTATTACTTTTACACATTGATACCAAAAGTCTTGCTCTTTTAACCCAAATGATTCTAATGTGAAACAGATTTCTGACAGGCAAATGAAGAAGAACGCATCATAAGTATAGTCCCTAACTTCTTCCGCACTTTCTGCTTCGAGAAAAGAATATCGATTAAACTTACGGTGACTTTCAGGTTCCGGATATAATTTTGGTTTCAATTCCGGATTTAACAATTGAGCCGAGTGATACCTAACACCATCGTGTAAATCCTTGAGAATTATCCGTTTAGGGAAATTATCCTCTACAACTAAAATGATATTTTGAGCATGTGATTCAAGTGCTATGCCATGCCTATACAATAGATGGATTATTGGGCGAATTACTACTTCCAATAATGCATGACTCCAATTCTCCACTCCATATTGATCAATCGCAGTTTGAAGAAAGGGTGTTCCATTTTTCTGAATATGTGAAATAGCATTCAATGGCCAAGCTTCTTCTTCGTTTGATACATATTTTGATACATTCTCTCTAAATATTAATCCAAGGCTTCCGTATGCAAGATCATATTGAACAGGTTGCAAGTCATCGTAGCGAAAAGAAAGACCCATCACTTCTCTTAATATCTGAACTTTTCCTTCCCCTAAAGTAGCATCGTTTTTTAATATTTTATATAGCCAGTCACTTATTAATGGTGCATTTTGTGTTGTATGATGAGCTAGAATTCGACTTGTGGAAGTATTAATGATACTTAATGGAAACTTTATATAGCATGCCTGTTCATTTTTTCGATGTGATAGCGTACGAATAGATTGTTGTGCACGATATGGGTCATTTAATACACCTAAAATAACGATATCTTTATTCATTATTTGCTCTATAAATAGTGATTGAATCTTATTTTCCAATTGCCAGGGGTGAACAGGCATAAAATGATATTCTTTATCTTCGCACCCCTTCTCCTTGAGAATATGATTGAATTGGTCTAGATCCTTTTTTGTCATATGTTCTTCAATAATTTTGGCAGATTCATAATCTTTTGAGATATTTATATCGACTAATTGCTCAGCAACAGCAATCCAATACACGTTTATATCTTGATTAAACTCTGGCCCATAAGCAAAATTATCCGCCATAGAAAAGCCAATTCTTGATTTATAACTTGGATGGTATGGATGACCATCTATCATATGACTTTCTAATGCTTCATAATGTATATCCTTTTCCGGAATTTCTTCCACTTGGTATTGTTTAGACTGATTATCCTTCTCTAAGGTTGCGAGCAGTTCCTCCGTGAATGGAGATGTATTTGGAGCTTTTATATTATATTTAATTACTTCTTCCAGAAATAAATAAATGTCTGTACAGGAATCTCCTTCTCTTTGAATTGAATTTTTTTCGATTTGAGGTTTACTGAAAGACCATTTCTCAGCTGCTTTACATGAATAGTTGACATTATTTCCATTTATGCCTGTCCCATAAAAGTACCAGTTATTACCTTCTTGGTCATATTCCATAATTTCTTCGTAAAATAACGCTTCTAACGTCTGTCGCATTATTCTTTCTTTTACTTCTTCAAATATGACGGAACTTTCATTACATGATTGAATCATCGTATGCATATAGTTCACTCCCTATCTTTTGAATAACATTAACTACTGGAACAAATGATGGTGTTTCGCCCTCTCCAACTAGACAGCTAATTAAATTTTGTTTCGCATTAAACGTCTTGGTTGTTAATAAATGAAAGGCAAATTCATTTCGGCTTTGGTCATATTCTTTTGCCAGTGCTTGATGTACCATTTTCCAAAAATACCTTTCGTTCCTTTCAAAATCTTTTGCTAACTTCTGAATAAGGGAACCTAAATGATTCACTATAAAATAGTATGATGTTCGTTCCCATGTCTCTTCTCTTTCATAATAAAGGGGACCGGTTATATCAATTCCTTCTTCAACTTTTTCTATATCTACGCTCACTCCTTCTAAATCCCTCAATATAAATTCATATGGCATCCCGTGTTTAATAGTTAATAAGGAATTCTGTAAATGAGCTTCAAAATGTATACCTTTCTCTTCTGCCATCCGCACAAGAGGAACAAGCGAGATTTCTAAATATCGTTGAAACCAATTGTCTATCACATCGTTAGCAATATAGGTACTTAAACGCGACTTCTCCTCTCCTACTGGTGATTCAATCAAGTTAGATAATACATATGTGCAACTTCTGTCAAATTCGATAGGTCGGAATAATACTGTGAACAGCTTTGTTATATCTTCATCTCCAAATTCACAAGTACTTGCTCCTACCTCATAAGAGATGCTAGTATTTAATTCTTCGTTAAAGCAATCATTTTGCAATAAACAGTTTGTTGCATCTAACGTTCTACGTATTTGTTCATAATTATTATTTCGAATTAAATTGGTTATTTGTATGTTTAAAGACAATTTCAGATTGCAATTCATCTCTGGAATAAATACTGTCCTTACCGAAGATGTTGGGTACGCTTCTGGTCCACAATCCCCCAGCGGAACTAACATTTCTTTCACTATAAATTGCTTTACTGGCTGCAGCGATTTTACATATTGATATTGCCAAGGATGCATTGGTAATATGTCATATTGATTGATCTTATTTTTGAGTACGTCTTTTGCACGTAATTGAACAGAACTTGGAAACTGTACTACATTTTCACTTTCTATCCATTCTTCTTGAAAAACTTCTTTCCTTACAGCAAAATAACATAATTTAAAAGAGACACATAATTCAGGGCAATATTTCTTAAACTCTTCCACTGTAAAACCATAAGTATTTTTAGGAAATGGGTGAAATGGATGACCGTATAACACCGATTGTTCAGATGCTAAGTAATCCCACGTATCTGGTGGAACAGATTCTTTTAAAATATAGGATAATTTATAATAACTATTATCTACTTTCCGGATAAAATCTTTACCATACTTCGCCGTCTTTGAAGTATTGTGATGTTGCAGTTCCTTCACAATTAGTTGAACTACACACTTATAATTTAGACCAATAACTTTATTCACATAAAAACTTTCAAATTCATGTGCCCCTATTTCTGAGTAATGGGATAAAACCCCAGAAATAGTTATCTTACTTATTGGAAAGTTAATTGAATATGATTTTGTCTGTTGATTCACTGAAAATAAATGAAGGTCAGTCCCGCAAATCTCTCTAATATAGCAATTTAATAATGTTTTACATGTATGTATATTTGCTTGCTCTTTATGATTTACTCTACTTTTATTTTCTATTCTTAACGTCCTCATTATTTCTCTCCTTTATTAAAAGACCTACCAAGAGTAGAGCTAACAACATCAGTCCACTTAATATCAAACATTCTTCTCTTAAAGCCTTCCATTTTGAATCTAAAACCGACTCCCCCATTCGCTGAAGCATTTGCCAACGAATCTCGTAATAACCAGTTAGTGCCATCATAGTAATAGAAGATACCAAACGTTTTATTGTGTTAGATAAAGCCGATCCTTCATGAAGATAATCATTGGAAAGTGAATTGAGACCTATCGTAATCACCGTCATGTTTGATAAACCGATTCCGACACCTCTTATAGACATCATCACGATGATGAATACTAACGATACCTCTTGTGGCACCCACACAAACATTAAAATCGAACCTATCATTAACCCTACACCTAACAATATAAAGTGAATTGATTTGCCTGTATCTAGAAAATTACCACCAATCCAAACAAACATACTTGTAAATATAGCTGTCGGTATAAATAAAGCACCTGTAATTGTTGGTGATAAACCATATATTTCTTGAAATAGTAATGGGAAAATAAATATAACCCCAAATATAGCAGCAGCCTGTATTGCTGTTATGATAACTGAAAGTGCGTAAACTCGATTCTTCAACAACATAAATCGAATGAGCGGTTCTTTTTGCGCGCTATCTTTTTTAATAAACAAAATTAAAACATATAAACCGATTAATATAACTACACATGTGAACCATAATGGAATATCGGAATTTGATACTAACTGAATCCCAATACAAAGACTACCAATACCAATCATCATTTGTATAATATGTTGAACACGAATTTGTTTTTTTCTTGCAGGCCGAACTCCCTTAATTTTTTTGAAACAAAGAAATAAAGAAATAAAAGCAAAAGGAACATTAAACCAAAATAAATGTGCCAAACTTCCATACTGAATAATGAGGCCACCAAATGTTGGTCCAATAGCTGGTGCAATAGTTAATAACATCCCCCAAACACCCGTTACTTTCCCTCTAACCTCTTTCTTGTAAATATCAAAAAGTAACACTAATGATAATGGAATCATTAATCCAGCGGAAACTCCATGCATAAACCGAACAAACATAACCACATGCACTGAATGAGATAATACTCCACCTACTATTGAAAACAGACCGTATAACCCAATGCCTATCAGATAAGTCGTCTTTTTTCCTAATAAATCTACTATTGATCCAGTCAGTGGCATAGTAACTGTCATTGCTAACAAATAAATGATTATTATCCAGCCACCATATGTAGTTGAGATATTATACATTTCAATGATGTTTGGTAATAAAATATTAAAAGCGCTATTTGTTAAAACTAATGAGAAGGCACCAATTAGAATAGCAAATAACACATTATGTCTTCTCACGTTTCTCATATGGAACAGACGCAGTATATTCATTTATATCAGTACCTTAAAACTGAATCTATACACAAATAAGACGTTCGATCATCAGAATACGCATCAGTTATTCTATTCACTATGTTTGATCCTTTTTCTCCAACATAAACATGATCCATTTTTTATGCTCCTAAAAACTGTAATTGATAATTGTTCTCAATTATGCCACAAGTTCACTCTACTGAAAATGATTCTCATTGTCAATGATGTTTTATATAAATGAGAAAAACTACCCAACTATCATTTATAATGAAGATGTTTATATAAAAAGATAGATAGAAAGTTTCAAAACCCTTCTATCTATCTTTGATCATGTTAAACTATTTTATTCTTTAGCTTTTCTGTAACAAATCTTCCCTTCCCGTGCGGAATACATAAAGGTGTACCAAATATTGGATCTTCTGTAATGTCACAATCCAAATTAAATACGGCTTTCATCATTTTTGAGGTGATCACATTTTCTGGTTTACCTTGTGCATAAATTTGTTTATTACATACAGATATAATATGATCTGCATAGCGACACGCTAAATTTAAATCATGTAACACCATTATGACAGTGCGTCCTTCTCGTTTATTGAGATCAAACAACAAATCCAACACATCAATCTGATGTGCCAAATCTAAATAGGTTGTTGGTTCATCCAATAATATTACCTCTGTCTTCTGTGCTAATGTCATTGCAATCCATGCTCTTTGTTTTTGGCCTCCTGACAAAGATTCAACCGATCGATCAGCAAATTCTTTCATACCAGTCGATTGCAACGCTTTATTAACGATAGATTCATCCTGTTTCGACCATTGCTGTAACCAGTTTTGATGCGGATACCTGCCTTGTTTAACAAGTTCTAATACAGTTAAACCTTCTGGTGCAAGTGGCGCTTGGGGTAAAATGGCTAGTTGTTTTGCTATATCTTTTGTTGATAACTTCTCCAAAAGCTTTCCATCCAATAATACATTTCCTGATTTTGGTTTTAAGAGTCGTGCTAATGAGCGTAATAACGTTGATTTACCACAACCATTTGCGCCAACGAAAACAGTAATTCCGCCTTTTGGTATATGTACATCTAAGTTGTCGATAACAATAACATCGCCATAACCTAGAGTTAAATTATTGGCTTCTAATTCGTTCATGATAATCACTCCTTCATCATAGTATTTAAACATTTTTATATAGTAAATAAATAAAAAATGGAGCACCAATTCCTGCAGTAAAAACTCCAGCAGGGATATCAAGTGGTTGAAATGCTATTCGAGCAACAATATCAGCCATTATAACGATGATGCCTCCAATCATTGCTGAAATTAGTATTAAACCCGCAAACGAACGTCCGGCTATCATCCTTGCAATATGTGGAGCTATTAATCCGACAAAGCTAATCCCTCCTGCAGTGGCCACTGCTACTCCTGCTAATGCAACACTAATAAAAATTAACACCATTCGATATAATTGGACCCTAACTCCAAGTCCTAACGCTATATCATCCCCAAGCTCATTTACATTAACAGTTCTAGAAAATAACATGGTGACGGGAATAAGGATGATTACCCAAGGTAAAATAGTAAAAACTTCTTCCCATGTTGCAGCATATAAACTGCCTGTTAACCATAAATACGCCTTAGAGACTAACACTGTATCATTTAGAACAATCATCATTGTTATTAATGCTTTCATTGCAGCTGATATTCCAATACCAATCAATATGAAGCGAATCGGAATAACTCCCTTTTTCCATGAAAGAATATATATTAGGATAGAGATCACTCCAGCACCTAACAATGCTGCTAAAGGTAATAATTTCATACTTAGACTTCCAGAGAAAAAAACAATAAATGTTACTGCCCCTACCGATGCACCACCAGTGATACCTATAATATCCGGAGATGCAAGTGGATTCCTTACAACACCTTGCAAAATCAATCCCGAAACAGCAAGAGCTGCCCCAACTAAAAAAGCAAGCACTGCCCTTGGCATTCGTAATGTATAAAGTACAAATTCATACTCTGGTGTAGGAACACCCATTAAATATGTAATTATCACCGATGGATGGATAAAATCAACACCAACTGCTAGGTGTAAAATAAACGTAAATAGTGATAAACAAAAAAGAATCGCCGCAATCATACATGTTTTTTTAGAGAGTGAAAATGAAATGGTATCTGACTTATTCCTTATCGAAATAAATTTATCCATCTTTACTTAACCCCCTACGAGCAATGTATATAAAAAATGGCGTTCCTAAAATAGCAGTCATTACGCCAATCGGCATTTCCTGGGGCATAATAATAAATCTGGCTAATACGTCCGCTAACAATAATAATATTGCCCCACATAACGCACTAAATGGGAGCACCCACCGATAATCATGACCAACCAAACCACGAACTATATGAGGAACAATGAGACCTAAGAAACCTATGGAACCCGCGATCGCTACTGATCCTCCTGCTAATACGATAACGATGATTCCAATCATCATTTTCACCAGCAAGACCCTCTGTCCTAACCCTTTAGCAATATCTTCGCCCGATATTAAAATGTTAATTGGCTTTCCTAACAACAACGCTACAATGCCAGCCACACCCATATAAGGCAGGATTGGCAAAAGCATATCTATATTTCTACCGGCAACAGATCCCGCTAGCCAAAACAAGACACTTTGCATACCTTGCTCATCAATTACTAATATTCCTTGGGTAAAAGACATAAAAAGTGCCGATATTGCCGCACCAGCTAATACAATCTTTACTGGAGATAAACCATCCTTTCCTACTGATCCAAGTAAATAAACAAGCACACCTGCAATCCCTGCTCCAAAAAAGCCAATCCACATATAATCGATTAAGGAATGAATGGAAAAAAATGTTGCAGAAAATACGATGAAGAAGATAGCGCCAGCATTTACACCAAAAATATCTGGTGCTGCAAGTGGATTTCTTGTCAGTGCTTGCATTAATGCCCCTGCTACAGATAAACTAGCACCGATTACTGCAGCAATGATCGCCCTAGCTAGGCGGGAAGTAGTTATAATTACATGCTCTGTAACAGACTCATTAAAGTGAAAGAAAGCTTCATATGTGATATGAAAAGGTATGGAAGTCTGTCCAAGAGACAGACTTAAAATGAACGACAAGAAAAATATGATACATGCTATAAACAAGCCTGTTATTTTAACAAATGTATTAGACAGTAGATAACTCATTACTTCCTTTCCTTTCTTTACCCGATCTAATCAATTTCATCATACAGATTTATCTCCACGTATGTGGTTTCGTTGTAACGGTCTTAACTACATACTATAGAGACATAGTTGTTTTTGAAATGATGAAATTGATTCAATCAACCATCTATATAAAATAGGGGGTGAGGAATCAGTCTTCCACTCCCATACAGTTATAGTTACTTTTCTAATTCAAACCTCTCATACAAATCATCTAAGAGTAAATTTGCTGAAAGAATACCACCACCTAAATTCCAAGTGACTTCATCTACGATATATACTTGATCTTCTTGAACTGCATCAAGGTTTTCCCATAGAGGGTGATTTTGCCACTCTTCATATGTTTGCTCTACCCCTTCATTATCTCCAGGATCAGATAAAAAGACATAAAACACATCAGCATTCATCGTAGGAATACCTTCTTTATCTGTTAACTTAAGAACAGGCTCATCAATCCCTTCTTGCTCTTCCGGTATTGTAAAGCCAAGTTCATGTAAAATGGAGCCCGCAAAACCGGTAACATAGACCCGAGCGTGATCAGCTCTGAAGTTTAATACAGTTGCACTAAACGGCCACTCTTCTCCCAATTTGCTTGTCATTTTCTCTTTAAAATCGTCCACTCTATCTTCCCAACTAGTTATAATTTCATCCGCCTTGTCCTCCTGATTAGTTGCATCACCAATAAGTTCTACACTTTCTTTATATAAATGGACATTTTCATTTACAACAGTAGGAGCAATTTCAGATAATTGTTCATAAATTTCTTCGTGTCGGACTTCGGCAGCAACAATTAAATCGGGTTTTAACTTTGCTATCTCCTCTAAATTAGGCTGTGTTTCCTGACCTACAATTTGAACACCTTCAAGGTCTCCTTCCAGATAATCATATATTGGTTGCTCTGCCCATGACTCAACTACTCCTACAGGTTTTATCCCAAGAGAAATCGCCGCATCAGTTGCCCCTTGATATAATGTAACAACCTTCTTTGGTGTCCCTTCAATCGTCGTTGTTCCCATGGCATGAGTAATCTCACGAGATTGATCTGCTTCTGAATCAGT
>JAPFCO010000375.1 GCA_026169505.1 Pseudogracilibacillus sp. | reverse complement strand
GATAATCTTTGGATAGCTGCGGCAGGATTTTTAATAACAGGTGTGGGACTACCATTACTTGGCGTGTTAGCGATGGCTTACTCTGGCAGTAATAATTTACAAGATTTAGCAAGTCGTGTCCATCCAATTTATGGATTATTGTTTACGGCATTATTATACTTAACGATTGGACCATTTTTTGCTGCACCAAGAACGGGAACGGTTGCATATGAAATAGGAATAGCTCCATTTGTCAGTGATTCATTTGATAATACAGCAATGCTTCTATTTACGATCTTATTTTTTGTTATTACTTTATTATTTTCATTATTTCCAGCAAGAATAGTTGATAACGTAGGAAAGATATTAGCTCCTGCACTAGTCGTGCTTTTAGTCTTTTTGTTAGTTGTTGCAGTCACGAATCCAATGGGATCAATCGGTACACCACAAGTAGGATATGAGAGTACAAACGAAGCGTTCATAAGTGGTTTTTTAGAAGGTTATAATACAATGGATGCACTGGCCTCGCTCGTTTTTGCCATTATCGTTATTGGTGTCATCAAATCCATGGGAATAACGAATCAAAAGGAGATTTTTAAAGCAACAGCGAAATCGGGTATCATTGCGATTTCTTTATTAGGGATTATTTATGTTGGAATTATGTATTTAGGTGCGACAAGCGTTTCTTTATTAGGCATTTTTGAAACCGGCGGACCTGTATTAAATGGAACAGCAAGCCATTACTTTGGAACTTTTGGGGCAATTATTCTGGCCGTAGTTATTATATTGGCATGTTTAACTACAGCAATCGGACTTATCATTGCGAACGCAGAATATTTTCATACGATATTTCCAAGAATTAATTACAAAACTTTTGTTGTCATCTTTGCTACAGCAACATTCATCATTGCAAATTTCGGTTTAGAAAATATTATTAAGTTTTCGATTCCGATGTTAATGTTCCTATACCCATTGGCTATTGTTATTATCATGCTTGCATTTACATCTAAGTTGTTTAACGATAAGCGATCAGTTTATATTATTGCTATCGGCGTGACATTTTGTATTAGTCTTTTCGATGGATTACAAGCATTGACAGGATCCTTGGAAATAGAACATTTCAATTGGATGAATCTGTTTATTAATTTCTATGCAAAAATATTGCCGTTATATGCTGAAGGGCTCGGTTGGTTCCTACCAGCAATTGTAGTAATCGTCATTTCGATTGCAGTTAGTTTTGGAATGAGACTAGCAAATCGTTAAAGAATGATGCAATTTTAAAAAGTATCCTTTTACTATATACTAGTAGAAGGATATTTTTTTGCAAATTAGAACGGTCTAAAACTTTCCTTACTGCATAAGTGCAATTACGGCTTGCGCTCAAGAGTATAAGGGGGTTCTAAGAAAGCAAAATAGATGCTTAAGAATCTTTTTCTCTTAAGCCAAGTTTTCTAATGAGGATGGGATATAGATGCAAAGAATCTTTATCGTTGAGGACGAGCCAAAGCTTGCGAAATTTTTATTGAAAGATATTGAAAAATATGGCTATGAGGCTTATATCGTTACAGATTTTGATGATGTGATGGGAGAGTTTGAACAGTTTTCACCACATCTCGTATTGTTGGATATTAACTTACCTCGTTTTGATGGTTTTTATTGGTGTAGACAAATTCGCCAAGTATCTACATGTCCGGTGATTTTCATATCAGCCCGCACAGGTGAAATGGATCAAGTAATGGCATTAGAAAATGGTGGAGATGACTTCATTACAAAACCATTTCACCCCGAGATTGTGATGGCTAAAATAAGGAGTCAGATTCGGAGAACATATGGTGAATATGCATTAAAACAACAGGAAAGAATCGTGGAACAACATGGCTTGCGATTATATCCGGAGCGTTTGGAGCTGACATATCAAGACTTTGTTATATCTGTATCTAAAAATGAAGCGGAAATTATTAATATGTTACTCGAACGGTTTCCTCGTGTTGCTGGACGTGAGGATTTATTAGAAAAAATATGGGATGATCAAGCATTTGTTGATGAAAATACCTTAAATGTTAATATTACAAGGGTGCGAAAAAGGTTCCAGTATTTAGGTATAAAAGACGCAATCGAAACGGTCAGGGGCGTAGGTTATCGTTTACATATTACGTGGTGAGGAGGCTAAGTAATGAAGTTATTTCTAAAAGAACATACCTTGTTAATCTTCACTCAATGTGGGCAATTTATTGTTATTGTAGGTCTGTTTTGGTTAGCTGGATTTCGTGATGTACAAGTAGCATTCTATAGTGTTTTTCTTGGTCTGTTTTTCCTTGGTTGTTATTTAACGTATCAATACGTGAGTCGTAGAGCATTTTACGAACGACTAAGTAACCCTATTCAAACGTTTGATGAATCAAATCAATCATTAGAGAACACACCAATTGCAGTAGCATTAAAACGTTTACTTACCTCACAGTATAAACTATATCAAGAAGAAATAGTGATATTCAGCAAACAAAAGGAAGAGCATGTTATTTTTATGGACCGTTGGATCCATCAAATGAAAACACCGTTATCTGTCATTGAACTACTTGCGCAAGATTTGGATGAACCAGATTCATCCAATGTTCGCGAAGAAACGGATCGCTTAAAGACGGGATTAAATACTGTTTTATATATGGCTCGATTGCGTTCAGTGGAATCGGATTTTCATATTACTCAAATAGAACTACGTAAGCTTATTCAAGAAGTAAATAATGATAATAAACGATTATTTATTCGCAATCAAATATATCCTGAAATACGTGATGATACAGACGGTCTAGTCGTTGAAGGCGATGAAAAATGGTTATTCTTTATGATAACGCAAATCATCCAAAATGCAGTAAAATATTCAGCCAATGAATCGGATAAAGTGTGGATTCATTTATATAAACGCTCGAACCGTGTAGTTTGTGACATTACAGATCATGGGGTTGGAATTCCTACTGAAGATATGAAGCGATTATTTGATCCGTTTTTTACCGGTGCAAACGGACGAAAATTCCGGGAATCAACTGGAGTAGGACTGTATTTAGTAAAAGAGGTCGCAAATTACTTAGGACATCGAATAGAGGTAGAGTCGGCTGTTGGGAAGGGGTCAACTTTTAGAATTGTTTTCTAACCTTACAACATTGTAAGGTCATCGAAAGAAAGTTCGATAGTGATAAAAGGGTATCCGTTATAAGCTTATAACAGAATTAAACGAGAGGAGTTTTAATATGTTAAAAGTAAACAATATAAGTAAAGTGTACGAAGGGAAAATTCCTTACCGGGCTTTAACGGATATTAATATATCAGTAGATAAAGGTGAATTTGTCGGTATTATGGGTCCATCAGGTAGTGGGAAAACAACTTTATTAAATACAATTGCTACAATTGATGAACCAACGACAGGAGAAATAGAGATAGAAGGTAAAAACCCCCATGCGTTGTCGAGAAAACAACTAGCGATATTTCGTCGGCGTGAGTTAGGTTTTGTTTTCCAAGACTTTAATTTATTACACACATTAACGGTAGAGGAAAATATCGTATTACCATTGACATTAGACCAAAAACCAGTCAAAGAAATGAAGGAAAAGGTAGCTAAGATTGCTGAAACATTAGGAATTAGTGATATCCTTCCTAAAAGGACGTATGAGATCTCAGGTGGGCAAATCCAACGAGCGGCAGTTGCTAGAGCAATGATTCATGATCCGAAATTAGTGTTAGCGGACGAACCTACAGGTAATTTAGACTCAAAAGCATCAAAAGATGTAATGGAATTACTTACTTTAATGAATGAACAATTACAGACGACGATGATATTAGTAACCCATGACGCACAAGCGGCAAGTTATTGTGATCGCGTGTTATTCATACGTGATGGCTCCTTGTATTCTGAGATCTACAAAGGAGATAGTAGGCAAGTTTTCTTCCAAAAAATAATCGATACATTATCGCTTATGGGGGGCAATGACAATGACTTTTCGTCAGTTCGCATTTAATAATGTCCTACGCAATAAGCGTTTATATGTTGCTTATTTTTTAAGTAGCCTCTTTACTGTTATGGTGTTTTTTACATTTGCTAATTTTGCATTTCATCCAACTCTTTCAGGAGGAGAGATGAAATCGAGTGTAGTTAGTGGTATGACGGTAGCTGGTGGAATTATTTATGTCTTTTCTTTTTTCTTTATATTGTATTCGATGAGCGCATTTTTACGTTCAAGGAAGAAAGAATTTGGTGTTTTAATGATTCAAGGGATGTCAAACCAACAAATACGTTGGATGGTATTTTTAGAAAATATGCTAATTGGACTTTTCTCGACTGTATTAGGAATTTTGTTAGGATTAGTGTTTTCTAAAGGAATTTTGCTTGTCGCAGAAAATATGCTCGTCCTAGATCAAGGTTTACATTTTTATGTACCGTTTATGGCGATCATATTAACATTCATTTCTTTTATCGTTTTATTTTTAGTCATATCGATCTTTGTCACCATCGTATTGCGCACAAATAAATTAGTGCAATTAATAAAAGGGGATCAAGTGGAAAAGAGTGAACCTAAAGCGAATATTTGGCTCACTTTAATAGCTGTTCTTTTATTAGGAAGCGGCTATGCGATTGCGTTAATTGTTGAAGGTGTGGAAGTCGTTATGGCTTTAGTACCAGTAGTGTTACTCGTTACTTTAGGGACCTATTTATTGTTTTCTCAGTTAAGTGTTTATGTCATCCGTAAATTAAAAGGTAATAAGCTGTTGTTTTGGAAAAAGACGAATATGTTATTGTTTTCGGATTTATCGTATCGGATGAAAGATAATGCTCGTGCCTTTTTTATGGTTGCGATTATTTCTACAGTAGCATTTAGTGCGATCGGTACATTAGTTGGCTTTCATTCGTTATTAACTGATGGGGTTAAACAGGCCAATCCAATTTCTTTTGTTTATCATGTTAATGAAGATCATGATCCAGCTAATATAGAATTAATAGAAAAAACATTAAAGGACTATGATTTATCCTATGATAAGGCAGAAATCGAAATCCCATATTATGACCATGAGGCATTTGGTGCATCAGTTCCCATTGTAAATGCGTCTACGTATAATGAGTTTGCTCGTTTAATCGATGAAAAGAAAATCACACTTCAGCCAGATGAGATTATAACACTTGAGCAAAGTACAGCGAATATGATGGTGACAGAGCCATTAGAGAATTACCCAATCACACTTGAAGATGGTACAGAAGTAATGGCGGACAAAGCGAAAGACGATAGTGCTGTACGAGATGTATTGCCGGGGATGGATCAATATTATATTGTAGGAGATAAGATAGAAAGTCAATTAGCTCCACCAAAGGATGTATATAGTCATATTGCGTGGCAAGTGATTGATGGTGATAATGATGCCATTATTGCGGCAGGAGAAGAATTATCGGCAGAGTTATATGCTCTTTTTGCTATTGACTATACAGTGTACGATATTAATAAGATGTGGAGTCCAGTACTTTTCGTCGGTCTTTTTATCGGAATTGTATTTTTCGTATCAGCTGGTAGCTTCTTGTATTTTAGGTTGTACGCAGATTTAGATGATGATAAACAAAAATTCACCGCAATTAATAAAATTGGTTTAACGACAGGTGAAATGAATCGAGTCATTAGTAAGCAAGTAGCAATCTTGTTTTTCACACCGATTATTGTAGCACTCATTCACGGGGCAGTAGCATTAACGGCTTTATCCCATATGTTTGGTTACAGTATAGTAAAAGAATCAGCGATGGTATTAGGTTGTTTCTTCGTTATCCAAGTTATCTATTTTACTATCGTTCGTTACTTTTATGTGAAACAGGTTAAAATTGCTGTGAAATACTCTGAACTATCTTAAAAAGTGGGAATGACAGATTGACATGTCATTCCCACTTTTTTTGAGCCTCTATAAAATCTATTTTAAGTCACTAAAATATACGCAAGATTGTTTTTACGCTAGTCTCATGATCTGCATCTCGCCTGAAGCATGCGCAAGATTGTTCTTACGCTAGTCTCATGCTCTGCATCTCGCCTGAAGCATGCGCAAGATCGTTCTTACGCTAGTCTCATGCTCTGCATCTCGCCTGAAGCATGCGCAAGAATACTGATAACATTCTTCCCCACGTATAATCTAACAAAAGCCCGAACATAAAATCTAATAAAACTTACTTCGCTAGCACGGACTTTATTTCGTTCAAGAACTCATCCATCTCTTCATCTGTCCCAATGGAGATGCGTACATAATTATCAATAGGCGGTGTTCCGAAATAACGGACTAAAATATCTTGTTGACGTAAATGTCCGTATAATACTTTCGCAGATAATGTGTCATGGCTCGCAAAGACAAAGTTTGTTGCCGATGGAAGCACATGAAATCCAAGCGCACTTAAAGATTTTATGGTTCGTTCTCTTGTAGTAATAATTTTTGAAGTCATTTCCTGAAAATAAGTTACATCTTCCATTGCTGCCTTAGCACCCGCCAACGCTAGACGATCAACCGGGTAGGAGTTGAATGAATCTTTCATACGGATTAATGCTTCAATTAATTGTTCATTCCCAATCGCAAATCCGACTCGTAAACCAGCCAGTGCTCTAGATTTCGACATTGTTTGGATAACTAGAAGATTATCATGTTTTTTCGTCAGACTTACGGCAGATTCTGTTGCAAAGTCTATATAAGCTTCATCGACAATAACTACTTGATCTTGATTATGCTGTAAGATCGCTTCAATATCTTGCAATCCTAAATAGAGACTCGTTGGTGCGTTTGGATTGGGGAAAATAACGCCACCTTGCGAACCGAAAAATGCTTCTGTCTCCATCGTGAAATTTTCCCGTAATGGTATGGTTTCGTATGGAATATCGAATACTTTTGCATACACGGGATAGAAACTATAAGTAATATCTGGAAAAAGGATTGGTTTTCCAGGTTCGAAAAAGGCCATAAAGGAAAATGCTAATATTTCATCTGACCCATTGCCGACGAATACATTTTGCTGACTCACATTATTATATTCTGCAATCGAAGCGCGTAACCCGTCCATCGTTGGAGAGGGGTAAAGTCGTAATTGATCTCCAACTTCTGCCGCTATTGCTTCAATAACTTTTGGCGACGGTGGATATGGATTTTCGTTCGTATTTAATTTTATAATGTTTTCTTTATTTATTTGTTCGCCAGGGATATAAGGTTCCGCACGTTTTGCCATTGAACTCCAAAGTTTACTCATTGGCATCTTCCTTTTTTTGCATATGGCGTTCATATAATACTTGTTTAATATCGGAAATCGTCACGCCAGTAATATTTAGTAAGACAAGTGTATGATAAATTAAGTCGGCTACTTCCCACTTTATTTCTTCTTTATCATTGTTTTTTGCCCCAATGATTATTTCACTTGCTTCTTCACCAACTTTTTTAAGTACTTTATCAATCCCTTCGTTAAATAAATAAGTTGTATAAGCACCTTCAACAGGATGTTGACGGCGATTTTCGATCACTTGTACGATACGGTGAATGACATCATGTGTCGTTTGTTTTTCTTCGTCTAATACGTTGAAAAAACATGATTCTTCTCCTGTATGACATGCAGGACCTGCAGGTACAACTGTTATTAAAATAGCATCTTGGTCACAGTCAAAGGCAATTTGCTTCACTTGTTGTTTATTGCCAGAGGTTGCTCCTTTATTCCACAGTTCTTGTCGTGAACGACTGTAAAACCATGTTTCATTTGTCTCTATTGTCTTTTTTAATGCTTCTTCGTTCATATAAGCGAGCATTAATACTTTTCCGGATGTTTCGTCTTGGACAATAGCTGGTATCAGTCCGTTATCATCATATTTTAATTTATTTAACACGCTTATATCTCCTTTATAAGAATATCGCAGTTCTTTAAGTATTCTTTTAAGTCCGTTATTTTGATATCTTCGTAGTGAAATACAGAAGCAGCAAGAGCAGCATTGGCTTTACCTTTGCTCAATACGTCACGAAAGTGGGGGAGTTCTCCCGCTCCACCGCTTGCTATAACCGGTATGTGAACAGCATGTGAAACTGCTTTATTTAAAGTAAGATCATAGCCTTCTTTCACTCCATCGGCATCAATGGAATTAAGTAAAATTTCTCCGACACCTAACGCTTCACCTTGTTTTGCCCACTCAATAACATCAAGCCCCGAATCATATTTTCCACCTTTTGTAAACGCATGCCAAGTTTTAGGAGCTACTTGTTTTGCATCAATGGATAAAATAATTTGTTCCCCACCAAATATATCAGCTGCATCTTTTAATAAACTAGGCTGTTGAATGGCAGCACTCGTAATAGATACCTTTTTGGCTCCTGCTTGCAGTACTGCGCCAATATCTTCGATCGTCCGAATACCACCGCCAACATATAATGGAAGAGTTGTATTGTCAGCAATATCTTTGACAACTTTTAAAAAGGCTCGTCGATCATTTCCAGTAATATCTAGCAAAAATAAGACATCTGCTTGATCTAATTCGTATTGTTT
>JAPFCO010000470.1 GCA_026169505.1 Pseudogracilibacillus sp. | reverse complement strand
TCTTAGGATCTGCGATAACGTAATTCTCATATAACACATCCTCATATTCCAACGGATGATTAATAATGGCTTCTTTTCCCAAAAAGCGATGTCCATATGTTATATTACCTGTTTTGACATGAGCAATTTCAAATGGGATCACTTCTTCATTCAGTAATGCGACAAGCCAACGTATTGGTCTTGCATATTTGTATGATTCGCTTCCCCAACGCATTGTTTGTGGGAAATGGATATCAGAAATTATTTGATGTAAATCTGGCAATATTTCGGCAGTTTGTTGCCCTTCCGTTATTTTCTCTACAAAAATGTATTCCGTTCCTTTTACTTCTTTTACATAGAGATCATCGGGGTGTTTGCCTTGACCTTTTGAGAAGCCGATTGCAGCTTTTGTCCAATTACCCGAATTGTCTGTAGCAATTTTAGTTTGTGGTCCTCTTACTTCTTCGGTTATTGTCGTTTGATTTTCGGCAATCTCCTTAATTAAAATAGCTAATCTTCTTGGTGTTGAAAATGATTGTATCGTATCGAAATCAATATGTAAGTCTTGTAACCACTTTGTCGTTTTATCTACTAATTGCTGCTCAGCCTGGTCAATAAAGCGAGCTGGCAGTTCTTCTATCCCAATTTCTAAGAGAACATGATTACTCATCAACACTCTCCTCCTTTTTCAACATTGGATATCCTAATCGTTCTCGTTCATCAACATATGCTTTCGCTATTGTTCTTGCTAAATTTCGTACTCTTGCGATATATCCTGTTCGCTCCGTAACTGAAATGACTCCCCTTGCGTCTAATAAATTAAATGTATGGGAACATTTCAGGACATAATCATATGATGGGAAAACAAGTCCCTTTTCCATCGTTGCTTTCGCTTCTTTTTCATATAAATTAAATAAAGTAAATAGCATATCACTATTTGACGTATCAAATGCATATGTCGAATGTTCATATTCCGGTTGTAGAAATATATCTTTGTACTTCACTCCATTAACCCACTCTAAATCAAAAACGTTTTCTTTATCTTGAATATACGACGCTAATCGTTCGATTCCGTAAGTTAATTCCACTGCAACGGGACTTGCTTCAAGTCCACCAATTTGTTGGAAATAAGTAAACTGAGTTATCTCCATTCCATCTAACCACACTTCCCAACCAAGTCCAGAGGCACCCAGTGTAGGGTTTTCCCAGTTATCTTCTACAAATCGAATGTCATGGTGCAATGGATTTATACCTAACTCAACTAGTGATTGTAAATATAAATCTTGTATATTATCTGGTGAAGGTTTCATAATTACTTGAAACTGATGGTGTTGATATAATCTGTTTGGATTTTCTCCATACCGTCCGTCATCAGGTCGTCTTGAAGGTTCCACATAAGCTACATTCCACGGTTCTGGTCCTAGGCTTCTTAATAATGTCATTGGTGACATCGTTCCTGCACCTTTTTCAACATCGTATGCTTGCATTAATATACAGTCATGCTTTGACCAGTACTGTTGCAACGTTAAAATCATTTCTTGAATATTCATGCTTTATCCCTCGCTTATCATCTGATTTTTTGGCATAGAACATAAAAAAATCCGTTCCTATGCCTTTTTCTATAAAAAGACATAGGGACGGATTCTTGCCCGCGGTTCCACCCTACTTGTTTACTCATCGTAAACCACTTTAACGTTTATCTAGCTCCAGGGTGCCTTTCGATACCGCTCTACTACCTAGCTTTCACTATCCTAGGTTCGCTAACTGTAGATAACAATACGTACTAATCCCTTTCCTTGCTACACATTACAAATGATACATAATAATCAGTTGTTTTGCAACAAATAGCATATGTAAGTTATTTGTCATGAACGAAAGAACAAGTAAATTTTAAACCAAAGTATAGATAATATTCAATTGCTAAAATTAATATCTGTACAAAATATATAAAGAGACTTCATATATAGAATGTGAAATTTCAAGTCGTTAGCCACTTGTCTTCCATACGCAGTACTGGAGTATCATGGATTTCAACTTGAAATTAATATCATTCCTGAACGCATAGTTTTCAAATCAATTCAGCTATTTTTTCCGAAACTTTTAGCTTTTGAAAATAGAACCTAGATCATCATGTCACATTTTCTATTCCTATTTATTTCAATAAATCAATTTGTGATAAGAAGTTTCTAGATTTCAGGGCAAAACCACCGTATTGATCATAATATTGATCAAATATTTTACGAAGTAATTGTTCATTGCTTTGCTTCACAGATATATCGCCAATTCGTTCAAGTCCGACATGTAAAAAAATGGACAATAACTTTAATATTGAAGTACTTAACTGAATTGCCCTATCATCAATTGGATAGCATTGTTCACATAACACGCCACCTTCTTGAATAGAAAACGATTGAAATCCTTCTGTTCGGCCACAGCGAACACACCGATCAACTATTGGTGCAAAACCACCTTTAGCAAAAAGCTTTAATTCAAACATCATCATTGGAATCATAAATTCCTCTTTTTCATCAATCCATGCTAACGTCTTATTTAATTGGTCATATATAAATGGATCCGGTCTTTTTTCTTCGATCAATTTATCTGTTAATTCAATCAAATAAGCGGCATAAGCAGTTTTAACGATATCCTCCCTAATATGTCGAAAGGATGACAAAGTTTGTCCTTGTTGAATTGTACTCAAACCTTTAGTTACGTATATTAAAAACTCACCTTGAATAAAAACTTGTGAAACAGCACTTAGCTTACTTTTAGGCTTATTTGCACCCCTTGCTATAGCAGTAATTTTACCAATTTCTTTTGTATATATCGTGATAATCTTATGGGTTTCACCATAATCTCGCGTTTTTAAGATAATTCCCTCTAACTGTCTCAGCATATAATCCCCTCAACTCAATAAATATGCTATATTTTTGTATGCATAGACATACTTTCATCTTCTGCTGATTCATTGTCAATTTGTTCGTCTAGTTGGTTATTTTCTAGTTGTTTCAACAATAAATAAGTTTCAATATTCCCTGTCTTCAAAAATAAATTCCAAATTTCTTCCTGCACAAGAAATCATCCTTTCCTTTATTTTCGTTGGGCTGAAAATGTAACTTACTATTAGATTTACCTAACTAAACAGAATCATTAGTATAAAATTTTACCAATCTGACTATTCATCATCCGTATAATATCCATATTGTGTAAGAAGCGAGTGTTTATTTCGCCAATCTTTTTGAACTTTTATCCATAATTCTAAAAAAATATTCTCCCCTAGCAATTGTTCAATATCTCTGCGGGCAGATTTACCAATTGCTTTTAACATACTACCTTTTTTACCGATCAAAATTCCTTTTTGGGAATCTCTTTCTGTAATAATCGTTGCTTGCACCTGCATTTTCCCTTGGTCATTTCTAGTCATGTTTTCTACAACAACATTAATGGAATGAGGTACTTCTTCTTCTGTATATATTAATACTTTTTCCCGAATTAACTCGCTAATCATAAATCGTTCCGTTTTATCTGTAATCTGATCGGCCTCAAAATACTTCGGACCGACTTGTAAATGTTCCTTTAACATCGTAAGTAATTTCGGTACATTATTACCATTTAATGCAGATATTGGAATGATTTCTTCAAAATCACATGTATCTTTATACTGTTCAATTAAAGGGAATAAATCATCTGGATAGATCTTGTCTACCTTATTTATTAGTAAAAATACCGGTATGTTAATTTGATTTAATTTCTCTAATATAAATTGATCTCCTTTACCATATCCTTCTAAAGCATTAATCATAAATAAGACAATATCCACGTCGTTTAATGTTTGGACAGAAACATCGACCATATAATCTCCTAAGCGATGTTTTGGCTTATGAATTCCAGGGGTGTCGATAAATATTATTTGTGAATCTTCATCAGATAAAATACCATGAATAGGTGTTCTTGTCGTCTGAATTTTATCACTTATAATGGAAACCTTTTCTCCAATTAAATGGTTTAATAATGTTGATTTACCTACATTTGGTCTTCCTACAATTGTTACAAATCCTGAGCGGTGTTCAATTTCCATAATGTGCCTCCTGCATGTCTTATTATTTTACATCATACTATAAATCGGTCTATAACTTAATGGTTTCGACAAAGGTTGTAAAATTAATAATAAATTCGATTCTTTTCGCGGTTTTCTAAGTAAAAAAAGCCTTTAAAATAGGCTTAAATCAATAAGTTTGGGCAGAAAAATAATTAAACCAATGATAATGGACAAAAATGCCGTTAATAATACAACACCGGCCGCCATATCTTTAATTATTCTTGCATTCATATGATATTCTGGTTTAATATGATCGATGATTCGCTCACATAAACTATTAATTAATTCTGCCATCAATACAAGGTAAATTGCCAATAAGATGAACATCCACTCTATCGGCTTTAATTGAAAATAGCTACTTATACATAAAACAACTACTGCTACACATAGATGAATTCGGAAGTTACGTTCCCTTACTACAGCCTCTTTTAGTCCATTAAAAGCGAAGCGAAAACCAATTCCCTTTTTCTTAGTTTCTTTCAAGTTTGAATTCCTCTAAAATGGACTCTTGTTTTTGAAACATAACTCCCTCTTCTTCCTTACTATCATGTGTATAACCTAACAAATGTAAAAGTCCATGTAATGCTAAAAATGCAATTTCCCTTTCAAAGGAATGATTATATCGTTCGGATTGTTCCTTTATTTTATCATAGGAGATAATAATATCCCCTAACATAATTGGAATGTCTATTTGATTGTCTACTTCACGAAAACGATTATCCATTTCAAATGATAAAACATCTGTAGCTTCATTTTTATTTCTATATTGTGCATTTAATGCCTTTATTTCCTTATTTGTTACAATCGTGATTGATAGTTCAACATTATCAGTGATTTTCTCTCTCTCACCAGCAAATGCTAGAACATTTCGCATCAGTTCCACCTGTTTATTTGTCAGATGATTTGTTTGGTCAATAATATCGATTTGCATTATTTCTCCTCCTCGTCAGGATATTGGATTCTTGAATGGAATATGCCTTTGAGCGCTTCAACTACTATATTCCGTACGGTATGCAGTTCTTCTAATGTTAACGGCGTATAATCTAATTGTCCATCAGTTAATTTTGAATTAATGATATTATCGATAATTTCTTCAATTTTACCAGGCGATGGTTCTTTTAATGATCTAACAGCCGCTTCAACCGAATCACAAATCGATATAATCCCAGCTTCTTTTGTTACTGGCTTTGGACCAGGGTAACGAAAATCAGCTTTATTTATTTCCTTATCGGGATTATTGTTGACCTCTGTACGATAGAAATATTCAACTAATGATGTTCCGTGATGTTGCAGGCAAATATCAACAATCTCTTTAGGTAAATTATGTTCTTTCAACATTGCCGCTCCATCAGTTACATGGCCTATAATTATTTTAGCACTTTCTTCTGGCGGAATGAAGTCATGTGGATTACGAATGGCAACTTGATTTTCGATAAAGTAATGTGGTTGTACTGTTTTCCCAATATCATGATAATAAGAACCTACTCTTGCCAATAATCCATTCGCACCGATTGCTTCACATGCAGACTCACTTAAGTTTGCCACCATAACGGAATGGTGATAGGTGCCGGGTGCTTCTGTTAAAATTTTACGAATCAATGGTTGATTTGGATTAGCGAGAGATAATAATTTATTATCTGATAATATTCCTAATCCTGTTTCCAAGAAAGGTAGTAATCCGATCGTTAAAATTGCAGCTAATATAGCCGCTCCAACTCCAAAACTAGAATGGATGATTAGTTGTTTTAGATCAAATTTTTCAAAGGATAGGAATATAAACATTAAGATCATCATAACATTAATTATGGCCATACTGAATGCTACCTTTATGATGACAACACGGTCACGCATACTCGTTAATAAAAATATACCAGCAAGCTGGAAAAATAAAAAGTAAATAAATGCTTCCATATTCAAGGAGCCTGGTATTTGTCCATTAAACAGTATACTACCCAATATTGCATAAATTACCGCCATAATAATACTTAATCGTTCAAATATTAATAATTTGATTAATAAAACGCCGGTTGCTATAGGGACAAGTAGATAGATTTGATTTAAAGGATCGTAAAACAAGCTAACAATTTTCATAAATGTCATAGTAATAATACTAATAAACAATACAGACAATACCTTACCACGATCTAATTCATTCCGATTAAAAAGCCGATGTAATTCATACCCAATCACACTTGTAATAAGTAAAGTAAATATAGCTAATCCTATCCCCGGATAAATGGAACGCTCTTCATTTAATAATCCTACTAATTTTAAATCTTCATATAGTTCATTCGTTATTATTTGCCCTTCACGAACAATAATATCGCCGCTTTGAATGACTACCGGTTCTATTTTACTCGCTGCAGTTCTACGTGCTTCCATCGTTTTTTCAACATCATAAAAAGAATTTTCAACAATTGAAAATTCAATTAGCCCATCTAGTGCCTCTTTCATTTCATCTGAAATTGTAGCTAATTGTATCGTATTACGTAACTCATCTTTTGCACTTTCAATATTCTCAACACGGACTCCATCATTTAATATATTATCAATTGTTGTTAAGAAAGACTTTTTGCCTTGTTCACGTTCTTCCTTATCTAGTTGAATTAGTTGCATGAAAATAATATCATCCACTTTGTCCGTGATTTCTGATGATAGTGCTTCTTTTAATTGAAAAACAATTTCCTCATTCGTTAAAGGAACTGTATCTTCATCTTCTTTTTCGTTCCCTTCTTCAGTTAACGTTTCAATCGCATCGAAAATTTCTTCCACATAATCCGTTTGTTCTTCTGTTATTTCATCGACAATCGCATGCCGATCTCCTACAGCTAACACCGTTTCTCTCATTATTCGTTCTGTTTCAACTTCATTTTCAATCGTAATCGGTGAACGGATGGTTTCCTGCGCTCGACTAAATCGGTCAAGATCATATGTTTTAGAGTACATATTATTCATTGTAAGTAAGTAAAAGAAGACGCCTAATATAATTGTAGGTAACAAAACAACTACCCGTTTTGTTTTACTATTAAAAAGCGATAATACTCCATCAATCCATTTATTCAATTGATACACCTCAATTACTTCCTAATATCGAAGCATATGATCGGCTACTAATGCTGTTCGTATGCATGAATTATTTTTTGTACAAGTGGATGTCTAACAACATCAGATGCTTCAAGATGAATAAATGAAATATCATCTACTGATTGCAATAATCGTTTAGCAATTACTAATCCAGATTCTACCCCTTTTGGTAAATCGACTTGTGTAATATCTCCAGTAATAACCATTTTAGAACCAAATCCTAATCTAGTTAGAAACATTTTCATTTGTTCTGGCGTCGTATTTTGTGCCTCATCCAAAATAACATATGCATCATCCAATGTTCTTCCACGCATATATGCTAATGGTGCTATTTCAATTATTTCTTTTTCGAGTAACCTTATTGATTGTTCTCTTCCTAATACATCATTTAATGCATCATAAAGAGGTCGTAAATAAGGATCTACTTTTTCCTTTAAATCCCCTGGTAGAAATCCTAAACTTTCTCCTGCTTCAACTGCTGGCCTCGTTAAAATAATTCGTTTAATTTGTCCTGTTTTTAACGCGTGAACTGCTTTTACAACGGCTAAGTATGTCTTACCTGTTCCCGCTGGGCCAATTCCAAATACTAAATCATATTTATTAATAGCATTCACATAGTTTTTTTGTCCTAATGTCTTGACACGAATAGGCTTTCCTTTATAGTTTTTTGTTATTTCATCTTCAAAAAGCGTTTCAAATTGGTTCATTTTGCCTTCCTTAGCTAATTTTATTGCATAAAGAACATCCCTTTCTGATAGATCCAATCCTTTTTGAATAACATTTATTAATCCTTTCAAGATTGGTTGCACAAGTTCTACATGTTCTCCCGTCGCTTGGATTCGCTCTCCACGTGTGACAATGGATACATTGAGTTGCTCTTCAATTCTTTTTAAGTATACATCATTGTTTCCAAAAAGCTCTCTTGCTTCATTTACATCCTCAAGTTCTATGTCTATTTGCTGCAGATTTTGTTCCATATGTTAACTCCTTTTTATCCATCAAAGTCAATCATTTTTACGTGTTATTTTACAGTTGCAATATTTTCCAACAAACTAAAATAAATGTTCATTTTAACTTTACCATTCTCGACTGTTTCATGCAAAACATAATATTTCACTATTTCTATATCTTGTCCTAATTTCAATTGTAGATTTTCTATAATGTGTTGAAACGTCATTTCCTTCGTCTCTTCTACAGATCTTTCCAGTGCGTGTGAATCATATTCATATATATTTTGTTGGACGATTTCTACCGGTAATTCCCACTTCCATAAGTGTAATGGTTTTACATCTTCATTGATAACATTTTGTTTGTATGGAGGTTGTCCAAATCCCCAAATAGGTAAAGACTTCTTAGCTAATTGTAGTTGATATCGAATTGTTTTTTCTCCAGTCAACTTTTCATTAGCTGGTTGTAAAGATGCTGCTACTTGAATATTATACCATGTATTTGCAAAGACCTTCCCTTCAACTGGTATTTTCACACTATTAGAATCCTCTTTTTCCTCTTCTTCTACTGTTTCGACTTCATTTGTTACTAAAATATCACCTTTTTTAACAAATTCATTCCTTTCTACAACTGGAACCCCGCTTTTAATAAAAAATTTTTGAATCACCCCATCTTTTTTTGCTACTAACTGTTGTGCGGAATGATCGATTAATTCTTTTTCTGTTTTCTTCTCTATTGCCTCTACATAATAGCTTGTTCCATTTTTTTGAATACCTAAATAAAGTAATTCGGGTATTTCATGCAGTAATTGATCTTGAATGATGTCTAATGAATCTAAATGGTATGTCCACGAACCTTGGTAGAGCCCATGCTTAGATAATTTCTGTTCTATTCTATCCTCGATATGAACCGAAACACCTTTAATTTCTACTTTCCAAGCGGTATTTGCTAACATAAACAGAACGATTGCACTGATTAAGAGAGAGATGAGAAGTTCTTTCCTCCGTAGTAAACCACGGAAAACAGTCGCTCCTCCTCTTGCTTTTTCTTTCATAATTGTTAAGTCTTTTTTACTAGCTAGTTGTTCTATTATCCTTAGGTGGTGAAGATAAATCGTTGCTCGATAAGTTGTTTTAGTTTCAAATATTATATCCCACGCAGGATAGCCGGAATCTATAAATTCCTGTAATAATTGTTCCGGGTGCTTACCTTCTATTATTATCGTCATATAACCGATCACATATTTACCTTGTTTATGATTCATGACTATGACTTCCCCCTACATTCAACTATTATCAATACTGAAAAGTAATATTACTTATTTCACCGACCAACAACATTTCATCTGGATACATCAAGGAAATCATTAAATCAACTCCAGTTATTTGTATGGTGTAAACATCACACTGCAATTTAATAGTTTCTTTTGTATATTCAAGAAGTGAATAATCGTTTTCAATGAGTAATGTATTCGTTCCAGTAATTGTGATAATTGGTAGTGAGATTGATTTCGAAGGTAAGTTCAGCTCATCGATCTTTAATGATTGAAGTAAATGTTTCATTCGATTCATTGTATCTAACTCCCCTCTACATATAAATATGTAAAAAAAATTAGATAAGAACCGAATCAATTTCATAATTACAAAAAAACCACATTCTCTATTTATTTCATAGAGAATGTGGTTTTCACCTATTGACGTCTACGTCTCATTGCAACATTTTGATAAGGATTTAGCGCTCGTGGCGGCCCTAATACTTCAGCCATCACAATACTTTCCGCTAACCCCTCCCGAGTTAATCTTTCTCCTAATTGGTCCGAAACTGCTAAACCAGTTGATTGCGGTTTTGACCCAACTTGTTTTTTCTGAACCTGTCTATTTGACACATGTTCCTCACTCTTTTGTTGATGACTAGGTTGTAAACGACGCTTTAATTGTTCGTACTGTTCTTGACGCTGCTCCTCGATAGATGTAGTTGCTTCAGATTTAGGTCTAGGTTTTGGCTTTTCCTTGGATTCTGGTGCAACTGTATCTTGCATTTGTTGATATGATTCTTTGGCTTCTTCCACTTTTTCTTCAATAAGATCTTGAATTGATCGTTTCTTTTGTGGCTCCCGACCAGTATCTTGTGAATTGTCTTGTTCCGCCTCTTCACTTGCTTTCTTTGATTTAGAGAAAAGGTTAACAACGGCAAAAATGATAATTATTACGATGAAAAAGTTGTTAAATATTAAATCGAAGAAGCTATCCATTATTCAGCCTCCCTATTCGAAATGAAAACAGATTACTTTTTATCTTCATTATCTATTTTTTGATCCTTTTTCGAGTCGTTACCAATTGTACCTCTCATATTTGTATCCGCATCGATATTCTGATAATTCATATAGTCCATGACACCCATATTGCCAGAGCGTAATGCTTCTGCAAGTGCTTTTGGAACTTCGGCTTCAGCTTCTACAACAAATGCGCGCATTTCTTCCACTCTTGCGGTCATTTCTTGTTCAAGCGCTACAGCCATTGCACGACGTTCTTCTGCTTTAGCTTGAGCAATATTTTTATCAGCCATTGCCTGGTCAGTTTGTAAAATAGCCCCAATGTTTTTACCGATATCAACATCGGCAATATCAATCGATAAGATTTCAAATGCGGTTCCAGCATCTAACCCTTTGGCCAGTACCGTATGTGAGATTGAATCAGGATTCTCTAAAACTTGCTTATGAGTTTCTGAACCTCCAATTGTACTGATACCACCTTCACCAACGCGAGCGATAACTGTTTCTTCACCAGCACCCCCGACAAGACGATCAATATTAGCCCGAACCGTAATACGTGCTAATGCTTTTACTTCAATTCCATCCATTGCAATACCTGCTATAAATGGTGTTTCAATTACTTTTGGATTTACACTCATTTGTACTGCTTCTATAATGTTACGACCAGCTAAATCAATCGCTGCTGCTCGTTCAAATGGTAATGTAATATCTGCTCTATGTGCAGCAATTAATGCGTTGACAACTCGGTCAACATTTCCCCCGGCGAGATAGTGGCTCTCAAGCTGGTTTGTACTCACATCGAGCCCTGCTTTGTACGCCTTGATCAGTGGATTAATAACGCGTGACGGGATTACTCTACGTAAACGCATCCCTACAAGTGTTAGTAATCCTACCTTAACACCTGCTGCTAATGCACTAATCCATAATGCAACTGGCACAAATGTGAAAAGTATTACTAGAAAAATTAAGATTAACGCTATAATAATTATTGGTGCTATTTGTGTAATTTCTAAATCCATAATTATTTTCCTCCTTATTATTTACATTGTTTCACGTACTACAATTCTCATACCTTCTACCGCAATTACTTGAATCTTCTTATCTTTTTCAATGTACGTTCCATCTGAAACAACATCAATTCTTTCATCTCCAATTAATGCCATACCTGATGGTCTAAGCGTTGTTATAGTGATCCCTTCTTGACCAATTAATTCGTTCCTTACTGTCGTTGTTATGTAGCCTTCTTCTGTCGTTGTTCGATCTCGCAAGATGATTTTTTGAATAAAACCCTTTTCTGCATCTGCCCGTCGATATAAAATGATAAAAGCAGCGATTGCTACAATTAATGCAATTAAAATACTTATGGACATATGCGTTAAATCATAACCCGACATAAATAAAGAAACAACAATAGCACAAACACCGATAATTCCTAATATACCTCCAGGTACAAAAAACTCTAAAACAATGAAGATAATCCCAGTAATAAGTAAGATAACAGTTTCCATACCAGCTAAACCTGCAATAATATGACCGTAGAAAAACAGTACAAGTGAAACTAATCCCATAGTTCCGGCTACACCAAATCCTGGTGTATAAAGCTCAACAATTAATCCTAAACTCGCGACGGATAACAAGATCGGAATCACAATGGGGTTCGTTACAAACCGGGCTATTTCTTCTGCTATGGAAGTTTCCGTTTCTTCAATCGTTGCATTCGTTAAGTTCAAATCAGCTAATAGTTCGGTTCTGTTTTGAGCAATTCCTTCTGCATAACCAACTTCTAGTGCATCATTAGGTGATAAAGTTAAGAATTCTCCCTTTGGAGCACCGTATTCTGGTAAATCAATTGATTCATCTGCCATCGCAATTGCATATAAGGGATCTCGATCTTTCGATTCTGCCGCACTTTTCATTGCTGCCAGCCATGCTGATTGTGCTTTTTTATCTGCTGCATTTCCATCCGCTGTAATGACACCGCTCGCACCCATCGTTGCATTTGGTTTCATATAAATTGTATCCGTATTTAACGCAATATATGAACCTGCTGATAGTGCTTCGTTAACAATAAATGCAGTTGTAGGAATCTCGAGACCTTGAAACAATTTACCGATTTGACCTGCTGAGTCCACGCGTCCGCCAGGCGTATCAATTTCAAATATAATATGATTTGCACCAGCTTCTATCGCTTCGTTTGTCGACCGAACTAAAAACGCTTCTAATCCCCGCTCGACTTCTTTTTCTACTGGTATAACATAGACAAGTTTATCTTCACCAGATGAATTTGTTTCCGCCTGAATGGTTTGTTGAATAAATGGAATAAGTGTTAGTATAATTATTAATGGAACAAGAAATTTACTGTATTTGGACAAAATTAATCACCACCTTTTGCCCCTATTTAACGTGAATGACCAAAGTGGAACAATTATATAAGGTCAGTCTAATCGTACCATATAACGGCATGATAATCACTCAATTCTTGCACCATATTTTATTTGTTTTCATTAAAGGTCTATTTCATCACTAATATTAAAATAAGTGAGCATATACGTATATAAAACTATCTTAAAACATTCAAACAAAACCCTTTTCTATTATTATAGAAAAGGGTTTTGCGTATTTATCATTTATAATACGTTACTACGTGCCATAAACAAATGTTTAATTTAGATTTTTTTGGACGAGCTTTTGTACAAGCGATCCATCTGCTTTACCTTTTACTTTAGGCATAACATTTCCCATCACTTTTCCGAAGTCTTT
>JAPFCO010000012.1 GCA_026169505.1 Pseudogracilibacillus sp. | reverse complement strand
CTCCCTAACATTATGTACCAAAAAAAGGCATGCATTTTTTCATGCCTTCCTTTCACGTCCTAACGCTCACCCGCGACTACATAACCGATAAATTGCCGGGATCAAAATGAGTGTAATGATCGTTGAGAATAGGAGTCCTGATATAATGACGATTGCCATTGGTGCTTGATAGTCAGCGGACATACCGGTTGCTAGTGCTAATGGGAGCATGCCGCCGATAGTTGTTAAGGTTGTCATAAAGATAGGGCGCATTCGTTGTTCACCAGCTTGAATGAGCGAGGGAACGATGGGCACTCCGTCTTTTCGTAATTGTTTTGTTCGGTCGATCAGCAGGATGGCGTTGTTTAGTACGATGCCAATTAAAATAATAATGCCCATGCCTGACATCATATTCAATTCTGCTTGTGTGAGAAACAGTCCGAGAATGACGCCGACAACTGTAATAGGTAGAGTTGCCATGACAATGAGTGGGTGACCGAAATGATTAAATTGTACGGCCATGACGACATAGACTAAAAAGATGGCGATTGCCATTGCAAGGAGCATGTCGTTCATTAAATCTTGCTGTTCTTCTAAATCTCCTGCTAATGAAACAGAATAGGTTTCTTCGTTATCAAAACGGTTCAGTACATCTTGCACGCTTTTATTTACGGTGCCAAGATCTGCTCCTTCCACATCTGCCATGATGGACAAGTATCTTTTACCATTTTTTCGGACTATTTGATTTGGCGTTTTTTCTGTTTTCAAGGAAATAAATGTGGCAAGTTCTTCTTTTCCGTTCATCGTCGGGATCGTTTCATTCAAAACGTTTTCGCTTGTAGAACTCTTTGCATAAATAGGTATCTTTGTTTCATCCCACTCGACGATACTAATGGCTTCATCTGATAAAAATGCGCTCAATTGGTCTTTCATCTGAAGCGGTGTTAGTCCTGCTTCTTCAATGGCGTCTTCATCAATGCTTACTTTTTGTCTAGTAGAATAGTTATCCATATCAGATGTGATTCCAACAACTCCGTCGATTGCCCTGATTTCAGTTTGGAGTTCTTTTGTAGCTGCTTGTAATTCGTTGAAATCTTCTCCAGCAAGTTCGATTTGGACCGGGTACCCACTAACTCCATCAAGCGCTCGTTCCACTGCGCGAATTGGCTCTGTTTTTTGTAGATCACGTAAGGAAGCGATGATTTCTTCGGTAACGAGTTCTTGTTCTTTTGTTACGTCGTTTCCCTTTGTCATTACGATACTTGCCATGAAGCGGTCATCATAATCTAATAAAAAATTCGCTTCGACATCATCGATTTGTTGTAACTGTTCATTTACTTGCTCGATAATAGCTAGCTTTTCTTCCTCACTAACATCATTTTCTAAATCAATCGCAACTTCAGTATAACGATTGAATATATCAGGCATAATATTAAGCGGAATTTTAGGAATTAGAAAAAATGAAAAAGTAAAGACGAGTAAAAAACTCACGACGATAAGTAAACTACGGCGCTTTTTCTCCAGACACCATAAGAGCACTTTTTTATAAAAGGCAACAATGCGTCCAGGACCAGCATTGTCACGCGCTTTTTTATATCGTAAAAAGTCCTTTGCAAGCGTCGGAATCAATGTAAAGGCAATCAAGACCGAACTTATTAATGTAATCGCAACTACGATAGCTAAGATGAGCATATATTTTCCCGAATCGCCACCAATTAAGCCAATTGGTAAAAAGACGACAATCGTTGTGAGCGCAGAAGCGGTAATAGCTGTAGCTACTTCTTTTGTGCCTTCAATTACTGCCGCAACGGAAGAAAGTCCTTGTTCTTTTTTACGATAAATCGCTTCTAATATGACGATGGAGGAGTCCACCATCATACCAATACCAAGTCCTAAACCGATTAACGTAAGTAGGTTCATACTATAATCAAGGACATGCATCGCAAGGACAGTTAGTAAAATAGATGTTGGAATCGAAACGCTAATAACAACAGTTGCTCGGATATTTCGTAAAAACAAAAGCAACATAACGATCGCGATGATCCCACCAATAACGATATTTTTCGTTACGTCACCCATTGCATCATCCACAAAATCAGCATGTGCAATGACTTCGTTTAACGTCATATCTGTACCTAGTCCAGCCGATTTTATCTTGGAAATTTCATCTCTAACTGCTGTTGTCATTGCTTTTTGAGAAACATTTTCAGCTCGAGCTATTTGTACCATGAGCACATCACTACTACCGTTTTTCCACGTATCTGCAGTTGCATCTTCCGTTTCGAGCGACACCTCGGCAATATCATTTAAAGTGGCATCACCTTGATCAGTTGAAATCGGCAACTTCTGAATCGCATCAACGTTTTCAAATGTCGTATCCCAGTATACTTCTACTGATGTGACATCGCCAATTGTTTCTGCGGCATTTGTTTGTTGGATTTGGCCGATGACATCACCCGTCGTTACACCATGATTCTCTAAGGCATCATCATTCCATTCGATGATTACTTTCTGTTCCCTTAATCCAGCTACCATTACTTCTTGCACTTCAGGTAATTTTTCGAGCCGGGGTTGTAATGTGTTTTTGGCGAAGTCGGTCATTTCCGCTATATCCCCATTTGAAAGATCTAAAATAAATTCGAATGCTGCCGTAGCCCCATCTTGTTGCACGTTTACTTGATCGACATTCGGTATGTCGCTCATTAAAAAATGAACGTTCGACTCGACTGCTTGATACAACTGATCGCCTTTTCCATTGGCAAAAGTCACATGAAGCGAACTTTCACCGGTGGAGGTCGTCGAAGTCACTTCATCTAAGCCGACGATCTTTTGTAACTGTTGCTCCAGCGGAATCGTAATCTGCCGCTCGACATCTTCTACAGACATATTCGAAGCCTCGACTGTAATTGAAGCTCCGTCCAAGCTCACTTCTGGTGTTAATTCGGTATCTAAGTGACTAATGGAATAAATACCAATCCCAATGATAAATACACTTACTAACATCATCAACACTTTCTGATGAATAATCCACTCTAACATACGCATAACATAGTTCCCCTCATATAGAATTCATCTATACGGAATGTAAAATTAGTCTTGTTCGTTATTTTGATCGGCGATAAAGTATTCCCATGCCTTTTCAAAAAAGTCGAGCACCTCTGTCTCAATCGGATAAAAACCAGCTTGTTCCGATTTCTCTGGTGAGGAACGAATAGCCCACACTTTATCGAAAAAATCTTCATTATCTCCGAATGTATCAATTGTTTTTTCATGCATTTGTTGCACGATTTTCTGAGTCTCTGGTGCATGAATACCTTGAGGCATTGCTTGTTTTAACTGACTTAATAAGGAAACCCACTCTAATGATTCGGGATCATCACTATTGATGTTCGGTAACTTGTCGAGCAGTTCTTGATCCAATTCTGAAGTGAAAAATTGTTCACGGTATAATTTACTTTGCTGAGATTTATGCTGGTACAGTTGGATTAATTTCATCGTTTGTTGTAAGTCCAAATCACCATCAAGCTGGACACTATTAATAAGTCCAATTAATGTATGTTCAATCTCAATCATATCTTCCTTTTCTTTCGTGACGTGGTTGAGTTGCTTTTGCAATCCATCGCGCCAATCCCAATTTTTATCCGCCAAAATTTGTTTAATCTCTTTTAATGTAAATCCTAATGTCTTCAAAAATTGAATTTCACGTAACTTCTCCAGCTCTTTTTCCCCATATAAACGATGTCCACCAGTAGTTTTTCCGATTGGAAGCAATAAATTAATTTCATCATAATAACGTAGTGTTCGCACCGACATGCCCGTTTGTTTTGTCACTTCTTGAATAGAAAACATGTTGAATCACCCAAATCCTTTTACATCCAGTATATAATAGATACGCCCATTATATAAGATGACGTTACGTAACTTTCAAGTGTTTTTTTAAAATATTCATATATCTCCGAGATTTGCTCCTGAATCTTTAAATTTACTCACCCCCGTCGTTTAATTGCTCATCCGAGCTTTTCATCGCTCATCCCCGTCATTACATACTTTTAATGTTTTTTAAAATAATAGTATAAATAATAGGTGTGATATAATGGTAATAAGGCTATTGATAGACTATGGACAAGATTATTTGAAAATAAATAAGCTAAAAGGAGCAAATATATATGGTGAAAAAAGTACAGATTCGTGGAACTGAGTTGGAAGTTTTTCCAATTGGGTTAGGAACAAATGCGGTTGGTGGGCAGAAGTATTATCCGAATATTACGGATGAGGATGGACGGGCATTTCTAAGAGGGGCGCTGGATCAGAGGATCGATTTTTGGGATACGGCTTTTACATATGGACCGATGCGTTCAGAAACAATTAT
>JAPFCO010000424.1 GCA_026169505.1 Pseudogracilibacillus sp. | reverse complement strand
TGGCTCGCCTTAATTGGTGCTGCGATTACTGCAGCATTTGTATTTGGCATTGGTTCCATGGGACGTAGTGGTGCAACTCCAATCAAGCTTGTCTTAGCGGGAGCTGCTACAAGTGCAGCCCTATCTTCATTAGTTGTAGCAATTATGATTCCCCGATCTCATGTGATGGATCAATTTAGGTTCTGGCAAGTTGGTAGTGTCGGTTCAGGAACATGGGATAGTATTGCTACTTTCACACCTTTTCTGATTACCGGAATAATGATAGCTATTCTTTCTGCTCCGGCATTAAATGCGCTGGCGTTAGGAGACGATACTGCGACTGGCTTAGGTGTTCGCACGGGGTTACTAAGACTTTTTGCTGCACTTGGTGCTGTTCTGTTATGTGGTGCGGCTACCGCCTTGGCAGGACCTATCGGTTTTATCGGATTATTATCGACACATGTCATGCGTCTTATTCTTGGGCCAGATTTGCGTTTTGTTATACCAATGTCAGCTATTTCAGGTGCGATTATTTTAACCATCTCAGATGTAGGCGGTAGACTTTTAGGTAGTCCTGGAGAACTTGAAGTTGGTGTTGTGACAGCATTTGTTGGGGCACCAATACTTATTATATTAGCGATGAGATCGAAAGTGAGTTCATTATGAAAAACGAATCAATGATGTTTATTATGGAGGGTAGACGGAAAAGGAATCGTCGCTGGATCCTTGTTACGAGCTTCCTTGTAGTACTTGCATGTGTGTTAAGTTGTGCGATGCTTTTATTGGGGAACACGATTTATCCAGTTCAACACGTTACCCGAGCTCTTTTAGGAGATCAGATTCAAGGCGTTTCTTTTGCTGTTCAAACGATTCGTTTGCCACGGATGGTTGCGGGCGTGTTTGCAGGATTTGCATTCGGACTTGCTGGAGCAGTTTTTCAAACGATGTTACGTAATCCTCTGGCGAATCCTAATGTTATTGGTATTACGACTGGATCAAGTGCAGCAGCAGTCTTCTGTATCGTCGTCCTTCATGCAAGTGGGGCCGTTATTTCTCTAGTATCAGTCATAGCCGGCTTTGCTACCGTACTAGTTATTTATATCTTATCTAGAGGTAAATCCTTTTCAATCGGAAGATTAATTCTGATCGGAATAGGAATCCAAGCCATGCTTAATGCTGTTATATCTTATCTATTACTAATCAGTGCAGAACAAGATGTTCCATCGGCACTCAGATGGCTTAGTGGTAGTCTTAATGGTTCTCAATTGCATGAGCTTCCTCCACTTGTTATATCTGTTATCATTCTTACGCCGATTATTGTGATACTAGGAAAACATCTTAGCATATTAGAACTCGGGGAAGAGTCAGCGACTTCACTAGGAGTGAATACGGATAAGACTCGAATAATACTTATTTTAAGTTCTGTCTGTATGATTGCTCTTGCAACTTCTATTACGGGTCCTATAGCTTTTGTCTCATTTCTTGCTGGTCCAATTGCAAAACGACTAGTAGGAACTGGATTTTCACATTTAATACCAGCTGGTTTTATTGGTATTAATTTGGTTTTAGCGGCAGATCTAATTGGGCAATTTGCTTTTGTAGTGAGATACCCTGTAGGTATTATAACAGGAATAATTGGAGCCCCCTATCTCATTTACTTGCTTATCCGAATGAATCGAAAGGGAGAATTATAATGAAAGCGACACATGATTTTCAAGCGGAACAAATCGTAGCAGGCTATGATAATAAAACAGTTATTCAAGAAGTAGATTTAGTCATCCCAAGCAATAAAATAAGCGTTATAATTGGCGCGAATGCTTCTGGAAAATCGACGCTTCTGAAAACATTAGCAAGACTACTAAAACCTGTATCTGGCAAAATCACGCTTGATGGCGAGTCAATTGTAAAAATCCCATCCAAACAATTAGCTCGGATTATAGGGCTTTTACCACAATCTCCAATAGTTCCAGAAGGTATTTCCGTTGCAGATTTAGTTGGACGAGGCAGATTCCCGCACCAATCATTATTTAGTGGCTGGACAAAAAAGGATTATGAAGCAATTGCTGAAGCGATGAGTATTATGGATATAACGAAGCTTGCAAATCGTAATATTGATGAACTATCGGGTGGGCAAAGACAGCGTGTCTGGATTGCAATGGCATTAGC
>JAPFCO010000402.1 GCA_026169505.1 Pseudogracilibacillus sp. | reverse complement strand
GAAATGAATGAGCAAGAAAAAAAGCGAAATTCCCATATTGATTATTCACGTTCAAGTGAAAATAAATATCTAGCTAGAGAAAACATAAGAGAATTATATAAGCGAGAGTTTGGCGAATCACTAGAAATATATAATAAAAAACAAACTAGATCGGATCGCAAAATTAATAATTATTTTAATCATATTGAATCGAGTAAAAAAACAGCGACACAACAAGAAATGATTATTCAAGTTGGCGATAAAGTGGATTTTTCTAGTGCCGAAAATCGTAAAGTTGCGAATGCCATTCTTGAAGAATGGTTTCAAGATTTTGAAAAAAGGAATCCAAATTTAAAAGTTTATAATGCAGTTATTCATAATGATGAAGCAAGCCCACATTTACATTTAAATTTTGTTCCAGTTGCAAGTGGTTATAAGCGTGGTTTAGAAAAACAAGTTGCGTTTGATCGTGCGATAAAACAGCAAGATTCCACGTTAAACAAAACTCGGCCATTTGATGACTGGCGAGAAAAGGAAGTCCAGTTATTAGAAAATAAATTAAAGGAACGTGGAATTGAGCGGAAATTTGTTGGGACCAATGATTATAAAGATGTGAATGAATATAAAGAAAAAAAGGATTTGGAGCGTGAAATTGAAGAATTAAAAAAAGTGCTGCCAGATGAACAAGAGCGAATTCCCTTTTTAAAAAAAGAAACGGAATCTGTGAAAACTGGCTTCATGAAGTCCGAAGAGAAGGAAACAGGAAATTATGTATTAAGTGCCGAACAATATAACAGCATGACTGAACAAATTCACTCAGCTATTGTAATTAAAAAAGATTATAAACGATTAAAAAGTACTGATTTGAATAAAAAGTATGAAAAAATGTTGAAAATGGCGCATATTCTCTCAAAAAGAGTAGAAACATTGGAAACAGAGAATCACATGTTAAAAGGTGAAAATTTGAGGTTAGAGGGACAAGTTTATACTTTAGAGCAGACAGTAAAGGATTTAAAGCGTGAGATAGCTCAAACGTATAAAGCTGTAAAGGAATTCGTTATAGAATATACAAGCGATTTAAAGGCATTTAAAACGGTTTTTAAGGGG
>JAPFCO010000043.1 GCA_026169505.1 Pseudogracilibacillus sp. | reverse complement strand
GATTGTAATTGAAGGTCTCGCGCTGATAAATCATTTCCAACACTATAGCCAAACACATAAGATAATGCATCTTCTTTTTCTACGTTCTTTGCTTCTTTTCCAATAATGACGACTAGTTCAGCTTCATAATCATATTCTTTTGCGAAAGAGGGCAATGTAATGGTTTGTTGATGACTTGCTAACGTATTATTAAATTTACTAAACAAAACTGGTTTACTAGGAATGTCCATATTGGATTCTTTGATATGAGATTGATAGTTTAAGCCCACACAAACAATTTTTTCGGGATTATCTACAACAGGTTGATAGACGATATCGTCTTCATCTACAAATAAAGCAGCTGTCTTACTTGCTGCTTTTAATAAAGTACGCAGCGATTGAATCCCTTCATTGCCAGCTGAAAAAAGCTGTTTCATATTTGTGAATGTATCCATATTTAAGCTTGCTGCTTTGGAAACATCTAGAATTCCTTGATCGGTTTTTACTCCTAGTTTACGTTCGTTTATATGTTCAAATTGTACTAGTTTCATGCTGATTTGGCTCCTTATTCTTCAATTGATTTATATATATTTACGATTGAAGCTGTGCAGCTACTTCATAAATCAAATCTTCCTGTCCGCCGACAGCTTGCATTTCCCCAAGTTTTACTAAAATATCTCTTTCATCAATATTGAATTGTTTTGCAGCTTTTTCTGTATGTAATAGAAAACTAGAATATACACCAGAATAACCCATGATTAAACTTGTACCTGTAACCTCTTGAGGTCGTGGCATATAGTTAGCTACAACATCATTGGCAACATCTAAAATCGGATATAAATCAATACCAGTGTGATAGCCCATTTTCTCAAGGACGGCCACCATTACTTCCGTTTGTGTATTCCCACTACCTGCACCTAAAGCTCGTAAACTACCATCAATATAAGTTGCACCAGCTTGTACTGCAGCAACAGTATTAGCCATTGCCATGGATAAATTATTATGTCCGTGAAAGCCTATGTTACAGGATAGTTCATTTTTTAAAGCAGTGATTCTTTCAGTAACTTCATGGGGTAATAGTGCTCCAGCAGAATCTGTTACATAGACTACTTCTGCACCATAACTTTCAAATAATTTAGCTTGCTCGACGAGCTTTGTAATAGGTACCATATGAGCCATCATTAAAAATCCAACTGTTTTTAAACCAAGATTTCGTCCTAATTCAATATGTTGCTTCGCTACATCTGCTTCCGTTACATGAGTTGCGACACGAACCATTTTGGCGCCAGCTTTAACAGCTTCATTTAAGTTTCTTTTCGTTCCAATTCCGGGTATCAGTAACACAGAAACTTTTGAATGATTGCATGTAGCTGCAGCGGTTTCAATTAACTCCAACTCATTTACTGCTGATAGGCCATATTGTAAGGAGGAGCCACCTAAACCATCGCCATGGGATACTTCAAAGTAATTCACCCCAGCCTGATCCAATCCTTTTGCCGTTTCTTTTACTTGCTCTTTTGTAAATGCATGTTTCATCGCATGGCTACCATCCCGAAGTGTTACGTCAACAATTTCAAAATTATTTTTTGTCATTTTTTCACACCCCTTTTTGTGCAGTACTTCGCTGTGATGCTAATTCATTTGCTACTCTAGTTGCTGCTGCGGTCATAATATCTAAATTACCAGAGTACGTAGGGAAGAAGTCACCTGCGCCTTCCACTTCAATGAAAACTGATATTTCCTTTCCGGAAATTTGTGGGATCGTATTCATGCGGTAGCCAGGTACATAAGTTTGTACTTCACTTACCATCTCCTGAATGGATTGGATAATCTCTGCATCTTTTCCTTCCTCTTCTACAATCGCATGAATCGTATCTCTCATCATTACTGGAGGTTCTGCAGGGTTAAGGATAATAATTGCTTTACCTTCTTTTGCACCGCCGACTGTTTCAATTGCTTTGGCAGTAGTTTCTGTAAATTCATCAATATTGTCTCTCGTTCCCGGACCAGCACTCTTACTGGAGATTGTTGCAACAATCTCTGCATAGGAGACAGGGGAGACACGATTAATTGCATGAACAATTGGGATGGTTGCTTGCCCGCCACAAGTAACAAGGTTCACATTTGGTTCTCTTTTCAATTGATCTAAATTTACTGGTGGTACAACGAACGGACCAATTGCAGCGGGCGTCAAGTCAAGCATTTGTTTACCAATTGCAGTCAATTTTTCACTATGGTCTGGATGAATTTTTGCAGAAGTGGCATCAAATACCAGCTCAAACATATTAGAATGCTCTAAAAGTCCATCAACACTTTTTGTTGTAGTTAAGTACCCACGTTCATTTGCTAGGCGTAACCCTTCTGAATCTGGGTCAATTCCAGCCATCATCGTTAATTCCAGATCACTAGATCTTTCAATCTTATACATTAAATCGGTTCCAATATTTCCGGAACCTAGAATGGCGACCTTACATTTTGACATAATAAAAACTCCCTTATTTTTTAAATATAGCTGATACGGAACCTAGATTTTCAAAATTAGCTTTAAAAATATCGCCCGCTTCAATTGGAAGGGCTTTAGACAATGCTCCAGCTAAAATAACTTCGCCTGGATCCAAGGAAATATCATAAGCACCAACTTCATTTGCTAACCAAGCAACTGCTTTGATTGGATCACCCATAACCGCAGAACCATACGCAGAGTCAATTAATGCATTGTTTTTATATAAAGACATATATACATCCGGAAGGTTTATTTCCTGCAAAGACTTTCTAGTTTTTCCAATAATGGCTCCGGCAGAAGATCCGTTATCTGCAACAGTATCTTCAAATTTGAATTTCCAATCTTTAATGCGACTATCAATAATTTCAATTGTTGGCACAACATAATCTGTTGCTTTGATGACATCTTCTACCTTTACACCAGGGCCTTGTAACTTCTCTTTCAAAACAAACCCGATTTCAAACTCGACTTTCGGCTGGATAAATTCAGCTAAAGAGATAGTAGCATCTTCTTCATACATCATATTGTCG
>JAPFCO010000311.1 GCA_026169505.1 Pseudogracilibacillus sp. | reverse complement strand
GAATGTAGGGGTCATTTTCAAGAAATGTTCCATCAAACTACTTCTTAAACTTTTCTCTAAGAGGACAGATCCACCAAAAAGTGTATAATCCCATAATATCGATACAATATAATGGATAATTAAAATCGAAAGATAAATGGTTATAATCGTCATTAGTAAATTCGTTGTGAGCGTGTCAAATCGAATATGATCGATTGTGAATCCCAATAGTTTTGGAGGAATTAAACCAATTGCGCTTGCTAATATTAAAGCAGTAATCGCAAAAGTATATCTTTTCCAATAATATTTAAAGAACCAAGCTAATTTTCGTAACACAGTAAACATTCCTTGCCTCCAATCTCTATTGTTTTTTACACTTTTAATAAATTAGTGAATTTCATAATTCACTCAAATGAACATTTTTTTAACATCTATATCATATTTTTAGAATATATTTATCATCTCGAAAAAGGAAGCGCTTCCTTATTATCTTTCTTTTCAACAATGTTGTCAATATGTCCATAGTTCGTTTAAATTCTTTTTCGTCTATATCGTATGTGGTATAATTGCTCTATTGTGAACAAATATAAGGTGAATAAGGGGATTCGGCTATGCGAATTGAGGAAATGTTAGCGTATAATGAACAATTTGTAACAAATAAAAATTATGAACAGTTTTTAACAGGATCAATTCCTAATAAAAAAATGGTTGTCTTTACGTGTATGGAATCGCGTCTAGTCGAGCTTTTACCAAAAGCATTAAACATTCTAAATGGAGATGCAAAAATAGTAAAAAATGCTGGGGCTATCATTCGGAAGTCTTTTGATAGTATCATAAAGAGTATTCTTGTGGCAGTCTATACATTAGAAGCAGAAGAAATAGTTGTCATCGGACACCATGATTGTGGGATGTCTTGTGTAGACACATACGATTTAATGGAGCGAATGAAAGCAGAAGGAATTAAGGACGAAACTTTTAAAGCGCTGGAATATTCCGGTATCGACTTTCATAAGGAGTTTCATGGTTTTGAAACAGTGGAAGAATCAATTCAGCAGAGTGTTGAGATCATCCGAGGGAATCCACTTTTACCTGAATATGTACTAGTACATGGGCTTGTTATTAGTCCAGAAACCGGTAAGGTAGATGTTGTTTCCATTGATAAAAAAGAAGTAGCTAAATAGTAAGATTCTTATGACATACTTACCTATTCATTCCATGCAGATAACCGTATAAAATCCTTTGCAACCAAAAGGTTTTATACGGTTTATTTTATATTTATTCCATCAGCTTTTGTGCTTTTACTTCTTTTTTGCCATTGATTCAATCAAGTCAATGACTTGTTTACGAGACTTCTTAGATTCTTGCTTTTTCATTACTGCTTTTACATTTGGCGCTTCATCGATTAAATGATCGATGGCCTTTAGTAGTGAATCTGCTGTAACATCTTCTTCTTTCAACTGATGAGCGAATCCACTTTTTTCAAATGAGTTTGCATTATCAATTTGATCCCCACGACTAGCCGCTAATGACAATGGAATAAGTAGCATTGGAATGTTCAATGCTAAAAATTCAAATATAGCATTAGATCCTGCTCGTGAAATAACATAATCAGTAACCGCTAATACATCTTTTAACTCTTTATTTACATACTCATATTGTCGATAACCATCTACTTCAATTGTTTCATCCATATTGCCATTCCCACAAATATGAATAATTTGAGCCTTTTCTAATAAAACAGTTACGTTTTCACGGACGACTCGATTTATTTTTTCAGAGCCACTACTACCACCCATAATTAAAATAATTGGTTTTTCAGGGGATAATTTTGTCCAAGCATAACCGTTCTCCGAATTACCTGTAAATAAATCTTCTCGAATGACTGCACCAACATGGATAGCTTTTTTCTCGGGTAAATAGTTTACCGTTTCTGGAAAAGTAGTTAGTACTTTTTTCGCAAATTTCGTTGCTAATTTATTTGCGAGTCCTGGTGTAAGATCTGATTCATGAATAATAGTTGGTACGCTTCTCATCCGCGATGCTATTACCACCGGTACAGAAACGAATCCACCTTTGGAAAAAATAACTTTCGGTTTTACTTTACCTATAATTTTCCATGCATCAAATGTGCCTTTTAATACTTTAAAAGGATCTTTCAAATTTTCTATGGAGAGATATCTTCTTAATTTACCAGTTGAAATTTGATGATATGTTACATTTGGGAGATCTGCAATTAACTCTCGTTCTATCCCATCTTTTGATCCTATATAGTCAATTTCCCATCCTGCTTGTTGAAAATATGGGATTAAGGCTAAATTAACAATGACATGCCCTGCTGTCCCACCACCTGTAAATAATATACTTTTCGCATTCTTCACAGCCATACCTTCCTATCTTCGCCACATTCGGCAATTATCACTTTTACCATTATATAATACTATGTAAGAAAACAATAATAAACGAGTTATAATTATAGATCCTGCTCGCTTACTATATTCATGCCTTTTTATCGTCACGGTCGACAGAAGCTGCGACGGAGTGCTAAAATGTTTTCGATATAAAATACAGAGATACTAATATCATTCAAATTGATACAGTATAAATTCGCATCCTGAATATACTTCGCTTTTTAGCGGGCGAGTGTTGAGCCTCCTCGGGCTTCGCCCTGCGGGGTCTCACCGATCTCTTTTCTCCCGCAGGAGTCTTCGTATATTCAGGATGCTCAGTTTACAGTGATTGAATCAGATGATTGTTATGAACAATTTTCAGCAAATATTTCTATCACTAACATACCGTTCGGTAATAGTAGTATAGGCTCTAAATACTTGTAGCCAAATAGCATATTAGCGTAGGAACAACACGTAGACTCCAGTGAGAAAGCGAAGACGATAAGACCCCGCAAGGAGCGTTCTTTGCGAATGAGGAGGCTCATCGCGAGCCCGCGGAAAGCGGAGTGTTTTTTCCGAAGCGATGCACTAAACTTAATACATAGTCTATGTTTGTCGTTATAAAAATAACTATCTTTACGAAAACTGCAACAAATTCATCAAATGAACTTTCAAATACTTCCTCATTCAATATATTATCTGTAATCGTGAAAAAGACCTGTTTGGGCATTTGCCTAAACAGGTCTTTCTATCAATATATAATTTATCCTTGTAACAATAAATCATATGGATCTTCAAGCATTTCTTTGACACGAACTAAGAACTGTACTGCTTCTTTTCCATCAACAATACGGTGATCATAAGATAATGCTAAATACATCATCGGACGAACTGCAATCGTATCGTCTGGCATGACAACTGCACGCTTAACAATATTATGCATACCTAGAATACCAACTTGAGGAGCATTTAAGATCGGTGTTGATAACATTGACCCGAAAATACCACCATTTGTGATTGTGAATGAACCACCTGATAATTCGTCGAGACCTAGTTTATTCTCCTGTGCTTTTGATCCAAGTTCTGCAATTTCATGCTCAATGCCTGCAAAACCTAACTTATCTGCATCACGTACAACTGGAACAACTAAACCACCAGGTGCAGAAACCGCGATACCAATATCGTAATATTCTTTAATAATCAGGTCTTTATCACTAATTTCCGCATTTAATAATGGGAATTCTTTTAGTGCTGCTACACTTGCTTTTGTAAAGAATGACATAAATCCTAATTTGATATCGTTCTTTGCAACGAAATTTTCTTGTCTTTCTTTACGTAAGTTCATAACTGCAGTCATATCAACCTCATTAAATGTTGTTAACATTGCTGCATTATGTTGTGCTTCCACCAAACGTTTCGCAATCGTTTGACGACGACGTGACATTTTTTCTACTGTTACAGGTTTTTCAAAGCTTTGTTCTGTTTGAGCTTCTGCTTTTGGTGCAGATGAAGCTGATTGTGCTGCTTTGTTAGCTGCTTCCACATCTTCTGGACGAACACGCCCTAATGGATCTTGTGCTTTTACTTTACTTAAATCAATATTTAATTCACGCGCTAATTTTCTAGCTGCTGGAGATGCTACTACATCCGAATCTTCGCTTGAACTCACTTCTTCTTGAGATTCAACTTTTGCTGGTGCCTCTTCTTTCGCTGGTGCTTCTGACTTTTCTTCAGATGCTGCCGCAGTAGGCTCACTGCTTACAGATCCTGCTTCTGCATTTTCATCTAGTTTAGCAATCGAGTCGCCAACACTTACATCGTCGCCCTCTTCTGCTAATACTTCAACGATTACTCCTGCGTAATCTGAATTCACTTCAACGTTTACTTTATCCGTTTCTAACTCGACTACCGGATCTCCTTGCTCTACCTTATCACCTGGTTTTACAAGCCATTCTGCAATTGTTCCTTCTGTAATTGATTCTGCTAGTTCTGGAATTTTAATTTCCTTCACTATCTTTTCCTCCCTTTGATGGATTAATCGCATCATTCACGACTTTGCTCTGAATGATTTTATGAATATTAGGCTCACCAACAGAAGTTGAAGCTCTTTCTGGGCGTCCATTATAACGAATTGCCACGTCTTTCAATCCTAATTCTCGTAAATATTCTAAAACAAAACGCCAACTTCCCATGTTTTTAGGCTCTTCTTGAACCCAAACGATTTCTTCTAAGTTAGGTAATTGTTCGATTTCTTTTTTCAATTGGTCCATTGGGAACGGATATAATTGTTCTACACGTAACACACGCAACCAATCAAATTTCTCTTCTGATTCTGTAATTTCATCTTCAATATCAACCATTATTTTACCAGATCCTAATAATAAGCGAGTTGCATTTTTCTTGCTTACTTTTAAATTAGGTTGGTTACGTAAAGGTATGAATTTACCATCTGTAAATTCTTTTGCTTCAGAAGCTACACGCTGATTACGTAATAAACTTTTTGGTGACATAACAACTAAAGGTCGAGCTTCTTCTCGTCCTTGCATTTTTGCCTGACGTCTTAGTAGGTGGAAGAACTGTGCAGATGATGTAACATTTGCAACGATCCAGTTATTTTCTCCAGCCATTTGCAAAAAGCGTTCTAAGCGCGCGCTTGAGTGTTCTGGTCCTTGCCCCTCATATCCATGTGGTAACAACATGACCATATTCGATATATCGCCCCATTTAGCTCGGGCTGATGAAATAAACTGATCAAATATCACTTGTCCTGCGTTAGCAAAATCACCAAACTGTGCTTCCCAAATTACTAATGTTTCCGGTGATTGAATACTATATCCATATTCAAACCCTAGGACAGCTGTCTCTGATAATGGACTATTATGAATATCGAATGCAGCATTTGCATCGTCCAATCCGTGCATTGGGCAATATTTTTCGCCTGTTTCCGTATCATAAAGTACAAGATGACGGTGAGCAAATGTACCACGTTCTGAGTCTTGTCCAGTTAATCGGATTGGAATACCTTCTTTAAGAATGGAAGCAAAAGCTAACGCTTCTCCTTCTCCCCACTCCGCCTTTTGTCCTTCTTCTAAAATATCAATACGGCGTTTAAATACTCGATTCAGACGTTTAAATCCATTAAATCCCTCAGGTCGTTTTAATAAATCTTCATTTAATTTTTTCAGTTCATCTAATGGAACTGCCGTTTCATAATTATCAATGCTATTTGCAAGTACTTGTGGCATTTTTAATTCTGCTATGCCTGCAAAAGCGTCTTCTTTCATTTGCATACTATCATAAACAGATTGCAATTCTTTTTGGGCATTATCTTTCATCACTTTAACATCTTCTTCACTCACGATGCCCGCTGTCATTAATTCGTTAGAAAAGATTTCCGTTACAGTAGGATGATGATCGATTTCACGATATAATGCCGGTTGTGTTGAGCGTGGTTCATCCATTTCATTATGTCCATAACGACGGTAACCAACTAAATCAAGCACACAATCTTTTTTAAAGGTACGTGTATAATCATACGCTAATTGGATTGCACGAACACAAGCAATCGGATCGTCCGCATTCACACGAATAATTGGGATCTCATACCCTTTTGCCAAATCACTTGCATAACGAGTTGAACGTCCCTCTTTACGATCTGTTGTAAAACCAACAAGGTTATTTGCGATCACATGAAGTGATCCACCTGTTCGATAACCTTTTAATCCACTTAAGTTAAGTGTCTCAGGTACAATTCCTTCACCAATAAATGCAGCATCACCATGAATGAGTACGCTCATTGCTTTATCTACATCTTGTGTTGAAAAACCTTTTTCGGTTCGTGTATCTTGCGCTGCACGTGTGATACCAGCAACAATCGGATTCACAAACTCTAAGTGTGATGGATTATGTGCTAATTTTATCTTTGTTGATCCTTCTTCGTTTTCAACTAAACGAGTTGCACCAAAGTGATATTTCACATCACCTGTCCAACCATAGTTAATTCCCGTTGATCCTTCTGATGGCATTAACTCCTTATCAGGAGCATGTTGGAATTCCGAAAAAATACGATCTAATGGTTTACCAAGTACGTAAGCTAGTACACTTAGGCGTCCACGGTGTGCCATACCCATCATAATATTTTCAACTTTATCTCCATTAGCAGACTTAACAATCTGATCTAAAATCGGAACCATTGATTCCAATCCCTCGATAGAGAAACGTTTTTGCCCGACGAATGTTCTCTGTAGAAAATGTTCAAAACCTTCTACTTTGATTAGTCTGTCTAACAACTGTTTTTGTTCCTCTTCGGAAAATGATAGTTCATACTTATTTGATTCAATTTGCTCAAGGAACCATTTTCTTTCTGCTTCACTATTAACATGATCATATTCAAATGATATTTTACCTGTGTATTTTTCACGTAAAAATACCACAACGTCATATGCTGTCTCAACGTTGCTTGGAGCTTTATCCCAAACCCAACCTGCTGGGATACCTTGTAAATCTGCGTCAGTGATTTCATATGTCTCAGGATTTAATAAATTCGTCGTTTCATCCCAGCCACCAACTGCATAAATTTTTGCCTCTAGGTGACCAAAACGACGTATAGCATCAATGTATTTCATTGCTGAAGTAATTTTCCGAACATCATTTGTTGAAAAATCCCCACTTGCTTGTTCGCCCTGTCCACTTGTTTGATCCAACCATTTAGGTGCTCCATGCTTATCGAACATTTCCTTTAAAGAAGGATCAACTGTACTTGGATCTTCTTTATAAAGTTCAAATTGTTCTTCCACATAGCCCATATTCGGACCATAAAATTTCTTCCAGATTCTCTCACTAGGTTCTGCACTATGTGCCACGTCTTATACCCCCATTAGATATTGACTTTTTCCATACTATATACGGAATTAAACACTACCTTTCATTATAGGCCTGTCCAAGCACTTGAGCAACTAATAAGCCCTATTCATATGGAAAATGCAATGTTCCTTCAAAGATGCACCACTACACACATTGCTCACAATAATATGATTGCGCTTACGTGTATTTATCTCCTGTTATCTTTTTACTTTTCACAACGTTTCTTTCCATTAATTGATCTTCAGCAATCTTCTTTCATTTATAATTTTCCCTATTAATGATACGATGAAACAAGAAAAAACTTTCTTTTAAAAGGGGTGATGACAATAGAATTTAAAGGATTTACACAAGACGATTTTGATACATTTCTTATCGACGGATTGGAACTGAGAATGACTGCAATTCAAGAACGCATTCAACCGAAGTTTAAAATTATCGGAGAAGCATTAACAGATGACCTAAGTGCTATGGTTGGTTCCGAGATGCATTTACATATTGCTCGCCATGCTCGAAGAACAGTTAACCCTCCACAAGACACATGGATGGCGATTGCTGGGAATAAACGTGGGTATAAAAAACACCCTCATTTTCAAGTCGGGTTATGGGATGATCATCTTTTTGTTTGGTTAGCATTTATCTATGAACTCCCTAATAAATCGAATATGGCTCGTACATTTTTAGAACATATTGATGAATTAGACATGATTATTCCTGATGATTTCGTTATCTCTTTAGATCATATGAAAAAAGATGCTGTCACTAAAAATGAAATAGATCTCGAAGAAGCACTTACACGTTTTCGAGATGTCAAGAAAGCTGAGTTCCTTATTGGAAAACATATAGATCCGACAAATCCGAGTTTGCAAGATGGAGATGCATTTATGCAAATGGTAAAAGATACATTTGATACATTAATCCCAATTTATCGGCTTGCCTACCAATAATATGATATATAAATGGTTATACTAGGTAAATCAATTTCATCATTACAAAAAAACATGACGCTAGATCCTTATTATAAAATGGATTAAGGTTAAGAGTTCACAAAAGGGGCAAAAGAAGTTATAATTATTACATATAATGTTTGAAGGAGGAGATCTTCAATGAAAATTCTCTTAATTACGCTTGTAAGTATTGTATTCACCGTATCTTGCTTAACATCTGCTTATGAATCACAAGCTGGGGTACCTAAAAACAATCAATAATAAAAACGTCATGTGATTATTTACATGACGTTTTTTTAATTTTATCTTACGTAATATTAGGAAATCCTTGTTGTCGTAATGCCTCATAAATGATAATCGCTACAGTATTTGATAAATTAAGTGACCGGACCTGATCTGTCATATGAATGCGCAAACAGTGGTCCTCTTTGCCTATTATTTCCTCGCGTGGAATTCCTGTTGTTTCTTTCCCGAATATAAAAAAGACATCTTCTTCTACATAATTATACTCATGATCTGTATAATATGTCGTGCCAAAATTTTCAATATAATAAAAGATGCCTTCGCAGTGCTTCATATATAGTTCATCTAAAGATGCATATTCATGGATACGCACATGTTCCCAATAGTCTAATCCAGCTCGGCGAACCATTTTACTATCAGTCGAAAAACCTAAAGGATGAATTAAATGTAATGTTGTATTAGTTGCTAAACATGTCCGGGCAATGTTACCCGTATTAGCAGGTATTTCTGGTTGGTATAAAACAATATGTAGTCCCATCTTAGATCCCTTCATTCCTTGCATAATTTAAGTAAGATGAATAAAAGCATACTTAATATTCGATGTGTATGCAGCTGAATCACGATACTCCCAATAACGCCGAATACTATTATCAGTATGTGCATTCACTAATGGCATGCCTAATGGATCTTTATCGACTACAATTGTCGTATGATCCCAACGATTATTCCCTTCGAAATCATAACAAATTACATCCCCTTCGTAAAGTTCTTGTACATTTTGTACTTGCGTTCCTTGAATCTTACTTGGGTTAGAAATCAAATACCAATATAATGAATGCGCTACAGACCAGCTGAAACTCCAGTTTGTTTTTTCACTCCACCAACCTACATCCCGATCTGGTTCTCCCCACATCTGTGCACCACCAGCGAATAAACATTGCGACACATAATTCGTACAATCTACAGAGAAAATTGGAAATGCAGGATTATGTCGATTCCACCATTTCATTGCATAGGCCACTGCCTTTTCGCGATCATAATGAACTTGAGGCAAACGTATCCCTCCTTAAGAAAAAAACCTCCGTATAAAAACATATGGAGGAACTTAAGATTCTATGTCACGT
>JAPFCO010000507.1 GCA_026169505.1 Pseudogracilibacillus sp. | reverse complement strand
CTTCATATTTAGGAGTTAACATCTTTTCAAATGATGTTTTATTCCATACTTTAAAAAATACTCTTATAATAACAAATAATATTGAAAAAAATGATATTACAGAGGCTATAATTACTTCTAAGTTTGGTATTCCAATTAATAAAGCCAACGAATTTCCTAACAAGATGATAACCACCTGTTCTTCCTGAATAATAATTTGCAGTTTTTTTTGGTCAACATTTTCTAATACCAGAGTAATTATAATAGCGTGTTATTAGCTATGCGTAGACGAATCTGGTAGCCAATGTTACTTTTCTAACAGATCTATTAAGTTCCTAATTCTCATAAATAATTCATCGTATGTGATCACAATTACGTTTTTAAATTCCTTTCTATATAATTCAAATGAATGCTTTTGTTTAACTTCTTCTAACGTATCAAATCTCCCTGCAATAACCACACAATTAGGGTTAATTACATCAAAGTCTATATTTCTTCCACTTCTAATGTTTTCTACAAGTATATTTGAATATTCGCTTTGTAAAATACTTTTATATGTAAGAACTTGTGTTACTGCTCCTATAAGTTCTTTATGTACTGGGTATACGCCTGCCCTGTACTCAGTATTTGTAACAAGTGGAGTTGATGGTGTTTTTATTTCTATCAATACAGCATCTTTTGAGAAAGGATTTGCATATAAAAAATCAACTAGTTTCCCACCAGTGTAAGCTTCATCCTGAATTTATAATGTGGGAGTTGAAAATAATTGACTCAATATCCAAGTGTGCTCTATCAAGAAGTCTTGCCCACAGAGGCTCCATGTCAAGCCTAAACAGTTTCATATAAATTAGGTTCAGAAAGTACGTAAAAAACTTAACTTATTTGTGTCCAAAATATTGACTTAGATCCATATAGGTATTTTCTATGTGAATTACTTTTCAATCACCAAGTATAATTCTTTTAAAAGTTCATCTTTGATAACTGGTTTCATTACTAAATCAAGTTCTTTTTTATTTTTATAAACATTACTATATTTATAATCATACAACATAGCTATCACTTTTTGTCTTGGGGTATCATAACATATACTCATTTTTTTGAAATCTGGATAAGCATAATAAAATTCTTCAGTTTTTTTCTTTATAATTTGTTTTTCACTTGCTTCCTTCCATGCTTTATATTCTTCTGCCAATTCTATTTCATCTTTTACTCTTGGTCCCCTCCGTGCTTTTAATTCTTCTACCGTTTTCTGTTTTGCTTCATAATAATCAGATAGGGTACTGTAATAACTCTTTCCTAATGTTTTTTGCATCTCTTTTAAAATATTAACCGCCCCCTCAGGGTTTAAAAAAGACTTATTGTAACAATTTCTCATCCACTCTGGATTAGGAATTACCTTTTCGATATACCATTCTTCAATAATTGGTTTTAAAAATGAAGCATACCCTGGATAACCAAATTCAAGGGAAGTTTCTTTTGTAATCAAAACGTGCAAAATGGTGTGTTCTATCAAATCACAATAAACTAATCTATCTTTCTTTTGATATTCAAACGGAATTTTATTTTTTTTTACAAAGGATTGGTCTGATATTTTTAACGCCTTGTTCTCATCTATATGATGACAATATAAACCTTCTCTAGTTCTTGAGTATTTTCCTTTTGTTATATTTTTGATTTCTCCATTCATAAACCTCTGATATGACTTTTCCCTATAATAATCATCTGGTGCAAAGCCATATTTCTGAAGTAAAAACTTGACTGCTTCGTTATAAGTTTTCGATAGTAAACTCTTATACTCTTTATAGTTACTCATTTGTAGTTACCTCTATTCCTAATTATATTTTTAATTATTTTCCCCAATCTTCAAGCAAGGAAATTCGCATAAGACTTGTTCCATTCTATTCTAGCGATATTTAGGGCAACATCAATCCCTCTATAAAATCAAATCTAAACTTGATTAAATACAGAGTTTAAAGTTTCTTTACGCTAATCAATTTTAAGCACTTTCAAACATATCATCTAAACATAAATCTTCATTAATTTTTATAACTACTATCTGAATTATTCATAGAAATTCCTTGTTAACTCAGTAATATGTAAGGATACCATAATCCAGACTTAGTCTGTATGTACAAAAATGAACTGATATTAGCTGGTATTGCCACTGGTAGTGTGATAAGCCCACCTATCTCTGTGACAAACCCACTTGCATCGGATTTTGCGCTTTGCCATTTAATGAGATTGTTAATTGCACCTTCAATCGATGAATGTTTGGTTAAATTACTATTCGCCAACTCGTAAACAGTTGGATTTCCTAGTAATCCATTGAGTGCTTTATCGTATGTCTAATCTAATACCTGTATCACATTTTTTTCTGTGAAAGGACTTTTTAGACATGTTTATTACCTCGATATAATTAAACATCCTTAGGCGTTATTAGCTTAATACTATAATGAATACCATATGAAAGTCCATATTCTTTAAAAACAGCCAAACCAATATGGGAGTAATTCATATGGGTTTGATAAGTTCTGTTGAGTCATGATTGCCGTTGTGTTTAAAGCAATGAAAAACTCTAACTTAAAATATATTACTGTTGTCACTAGGATCACTTTTAGTGACGACAGTGCATCATTTTCAGATGGAAGAAAGTTAGTTAAGGTGGTTCACACATGTCTGGATGTCTTTTTTAATTAAATGATTGAATAAGTCGCTTTTTTGTAGTCTGTTTTTAGTTGATTTAAGGAAGGTAAAAAGGAACCATACTTAACCGTACTAGTACTCACATTGTTTAGAAGTAGGTAGTAGGGTGTGCTATAATTTTAGTTAGAAGGTAGACGGAGGGGATTTACTTGAAAACTAAAATAAATGATGCAATTAAACAAGTTTTACAGCAGTTTGGTGAGAAATATTTTATTGAAGAGGTAGTAAATAAGAGCAAAGTAATTCAAGATTTAGATGGGTATGATACTGATTTACTGGAGGCTTTTATTTCGAGTGAAACTATTAAAAATAACTTTACAATTAACATTGCGGGTAACATCGTCATGCAGACGAACAAGTTACTTGAACTTTTTGAAGCAGATGAGTACTGGCAAGATTCTTACACAAAATATTCAAAGAAGATTGGTTTAACTGCAGGTGGAAAGTTTATTGATGAATCTACAGATGTAGTACTTGATTTCCCATACAAAGACACAGTGTTAAAAGCAAGCATGAGTAAGGAAGACACAGACAAAGATGATTTACGTCCTGATGAACCATTTTTAAATGAACTCATTGCAAAAGAAGAAATTGATGTGTTGTTAGACAAGAAGATTTTGATGAATGCAGAGAAGTACGATGAAAACGGAGTACATGAAGTAGATAGATTTAGTGAAGCAGATAATTTAATTATGAAAGGAAATAACTTACTAGCGTTACATACATTGAAAGAGAAGTATGCGGGGAGAGTAAAATTGATTTACATTGATCCTCCTTATTTCTTTCATTCCAAAAAATCTGAGGATACATTTTTATACAATAGTAACTTTAAACTGTCAACTTGGCTTACCTTTATGAAAAACAGATTAGAAATTGCTAAAGACTTATTAACTGAAGATGGAGCAATATTTATGCAAGTAAGTGATGATGGTGTTGCCGAATCACATATTCTAATGAAAGAAATTTTTGGACATGAGAACTTTATTAATAAAATTACATTAAGAACCAAATCTCCGTCTGGATTTGCGAGCGTCAATGCAGGTGTATTTGAAACTGCTGAATATATACTTGGATTTGCTAAGAATAAAAAATCATGGACATATAATATACAATATACAGCATCACTTTACGATTCAAACTATAAATGGATTATACAGAATAAAGAGGAACATTATTCAAAGTGGAAAATTGAAGATGTTAATAATATTGTAGCTAATCAACATGGATTTGATTCCGTCAGAAATGCTAGAAATAAATTAGGAAAAGAAATATTTAATAGCCTTGTTGGACAATATGCTTTGGATAATAATACGAGCGTATTTAGATACACAGCGATTGGTAATGATGCAGGACAAAAAGTGGTAGAAGGAAGAGAAATGTCCAGGATTAATAGTGAAAAAATTTATGAAATTGAACGATCTAATCAATACACTGTATACATTCACAAAGGACAGGAACTTGCATTTTATTCCAAGAAGGTTCGGGAGATAGATGGCGTTTTAACCCCTAGTATGCAGCTTACAAATATTTGGTCAGACACTCCATATGAAGGTATTGCATCTGAAGGTGGTGTAACCTTAAAAGGTGGGAAAAAACCTGAAAAGTTAATACAAAGAATTATAGAAATGAGTACCAATGAAAATGATATAGTTTTAGATTTCTTTCAAGGTTCGGGAACAACATCAGCTGTATCCCATAAATTAAACAGAAAATATATAGGTATTGAGCAATTGGATTATCAAATTAGTAACTTAATATTGCCTAGATTGCAAAATGTAATTAAAGGAGACAGTACTGGTGTTTCAAAAAGTACTGATTGGCAAGGTGGTGAAAGCTTTATTTATGTTGAACTCATGGAAAAGAACCGTGGATTCTTAAAGTCAATCAGAGATGCGGAAACACAAACAGATTTACATAGTTTACTTGAATTCATGTTAGAAGAAGCAGAGATTGACTTTCGGATTGATTTAGATGCGGTAAAAGATACGTTACATGAACTATCACTAGACGATCAAAAGAAAACACTCATTAAAATCATCGACAAAAATCAGCTATACTACAACTATTCTGAAATCGATGATGAGAATGTCCGGGATTTAATTGACGATAGTGACTATGCCTTTAATAAAAACTTCTATGATGAAGGCGGTGAATAAGTGTGGCAAAGAAAAAGAAACAATTACCACTCCCCCTATACGATGAAGTTAAAGAATTAAATGAAAGTTTATTTAACGATGAAGGTGCTTGGGAAACACCTGAATACATTAAACAAAACATGTTCCATACATTTAGGAATTATCAAGATGCAGCATTTCGTTTTTTTCACTACTCACAAGTTGCGAATGAATTTCGTTTTCGAAACGTAAATCACGTGTTATTTAACATGGCTACCGGAAGCGGAAAAACAGATTTAATGGCAGGACTCATTTTATATCTTTATCAAGAGCATGGTTATCAAAACTTCTTATTCCTAGTAAATACGAACGGTGTATTGAGTAAAACGATTGATAACTTAACGAATAAGGCATCTGATAAATATTTATATACACCACAAATTGAAATAGATGGTGAACGAATTGAAATTAGACAAGTGCCATCATTTCCAAAAACACAAAGTAAAAATACAATCTATTTAAAACTGGCAACTGTCCAACGTGTAGCTGCTGATATTTACACGCAAAAGGAAAACTCTATGGGTGAAGCGGACTATGCAAGAGATAAGGTAGTCATTCTAGGGGATGAAGCCCATCACTATTCAGCATCTACTAAGACAGAAAAAGAAACAGAACAATCATGGGAAAAAGCAATAGCGACTATTTTAAATGCTAGAGATGACAATCGATTACTAGAATTTACTGCGACAATTGATTTAGAAAATAAAAATGTTTATGAAAAGTACAAAGATAAGGTGTTGTATCGCTATGCATTAGACCGCTTCATTCAAGATAAATTCTCTAAGAATGTAAAGCGAATTCAGTCGAGTAATACAGACATGGACAACATGATGAATGTAGTTTTGCTAAGTGAATATAGAAGAAGATATGCACTAGAAGAACATGAATCATATATCAAGCCTGTCATCATGTTTAAGTCACAGCGAGTTGATGCTTCTAATGCTGCACACGAACAGTTTAATGAGTTAATCGACACATTAACTGTTGGATCATTAAAAGTATTCCTAGATAGACAAGCCCAGATTGCTTCCGAAGATGATAGTGAAACATTAGCCCTTGCCCATGACTATTACCGTGAACATGAAACGAATTTAAGCGAGATAATCAGAGACATAAAGCGCGAATTAGCACCTAGTCGTATTATTAATGCTAATGATACGACTCAATCAGGCATTTTAGAAAAAGGTCACTATGAAGCATTAAACAGCTTAGAAAGCCCAACGAACTTATATCGAGTAATCTTTGCAGTTGCTAGACTTACTGAAGGATGGGACGTTTTAAATCTCTTTGATATTGTACGTTTGAGTGACGATCCAAAGGCGAAAGGAACGAAAGCTACAACGATGTCAGAAGCACAATTAATTGGACGTGGAGCAAGGTACTATCCTTTCTTGTTAAACGGGGAACGTTCATTTACACGTAGGTTTGATGATGATGGCAAAGACAGTCTCATCTTTGAAACCATTCATTACCACACAATCAATGAACCACAGTACTTGAAGAACTTAGTGAGTGCGTTAGATGAAATGAATTTACCTACTGGTGAAGACAAAAAAAATCCACTACTTGATGTAAAGGTAAAACCTGCATTTAAACGGACAGATGTCTGGAAGTACGGCAAAATCTACTACAACGAAACAGTTGTAGTAGCGGATGACTACTATGATTCACTAGAAAAGTATGGTGTAAATACAAAAGAAAATGAGATCATTCCCTACATTTCTTCACTGAAAGAATTAAGTTATAAAGATATAGAAGTACATGAGGACTACGCTAATGTGTACAATGTTGCCCTCACATTTGATAGTCGCTACTTAGAAAAGATCATGAACCGCCTGTCTTTCTACCATTTCTCTAATTTGAAACAGTACATTCCGTTACTTACATCAGGGGAGGAATTTTTAGGAGAGAAATGGTTAAACATTTACAACCGAACGATCTATGTGACTGTACCACAGACAATGGATGGTGGACAGTTAACGCCTACAGAGAAATTAAATATACTGGAGCGGTATTTTATAGAGGTGTCAAAACAAATTAAAGCTGGTTACAGTAAAGAACGTGGGACAGGTAAATTCATCGGGTATCCAATGAAAGAGTACATTGCGAATTACCGTAAACGAGTACCAAACTATAACACTGGAAAGGCATTCATGCAGGATGACCCACAAACTGTAAAGCGTTACGAATTAAAAGAAGATTACTTTGTGTATGACTCAGCAATCATTAATTTAACGGAAAAGCAGTTGATTGATCGTATTGCGGAAAGAGTGAAGGAATTAGAAGATGTCTATTCTGATGTGTACTTAATTCGAATGGATGAGAACATGCACCGTGAGTCAGCAAAGAACAACAAATTGAAATTGTATCAATTTGGATCAGGACATGATGAAGTACATTTAGCAGGTTTCCAGCCTGACTTCATTTTGTACCTACAGAACACAGATTACTTCATTCAAATTTTCATTGAACCTAAAGGTAGAAACATGGAAGAGGAGCAGTGGAAAGAAGATTTACTAACGTACATGAACGAACATGAGGCGGAAATTGCTTTTGAAGATGAAACAGATGATGTAAAGATTAAAGGAGTTAAATTCTATACGATGAATGATGGTCGTGGAACGATTAGACAGGTTGGTGAGATTGCATTAGGTAGAGGGTTTAAGGGATTGAGTATAGATTAAAGGTACTACCTTGTAAAACAATATAAATCAGTAGGTGATTATTTTGTTAATGGATTATATATATTGGTGGCAAAGCAATAATGAAGAAGGATTAGAGGAAATTCATTCAGAATTCTTAAAGGTTTTTAACAAGGCAAAATTTATCCCTGCAATATATAACCCTATCCTGTATAAATATTCTTATCAAAACAATTTAAAGCATTGGGATCCTGGGATTATGGAAATAGGAAATGATAAAAACCTCTATTTATGTGAATCGTTAGATGATGAGAAGTTTAGAAGTATATTCCTAAAAAACATGAATTTATTTATTGATTCTTTCAATGGTGTACAAAATATATCAAAAAGAATTGAATTAATGGATAGCTTTAGAGGGAGTATGGAGCTTAAAGCTTCATTGTTTTTAATAAACATATACAATGACTTATTAAATGGGCCATACTCTAAAATCCTGCAATTATATATTAAATTTGAGGGGGCAATAGCTGGAAAAAAGCTAGATCAAAAAACATTAACGCCACAAATAGAATGTCTATCGACTAGAAAGTATGATGAAATATTAAGTGTGGCAGATGCTAATATTAGAAACTCTATATCGCACGATGGTGTTAAAATTGAAAAAGATAAAATTTACTTTAGCTATCGTAAAGGAAAAGATACATTAAAAGAGGAATATTCTATTTATGAAGTGAAAGATAAGGTTATTACACTGTTTGATAGCATTAACGGATTAATAATATCATTTATACGATATCTAATTGAAAGCAAAATTACTTTTGATGATATTTATAACAATGATGAAATAAGTAATGAAGTCATGGAGTTTTATGAAAAATTGAGTGTGAGTACATTGAATATTGAATGTAAAAGTATTGAAGAAATAGAGTTGCATAAAGAAAAAGCAACACAGATTAACGTTACATTAGAACATAATAATTTAGACACTTCATCAAGATACGTGTTTGGTATTCATACAGCAGCTAGAGTATATGTATTAAGGGATCTTGAACCAAAAGATAAAGTTCTAATCAATTTTAAAGGAGACAAAACATTAACCTCTTTTATTCGGATTCCAGGAGGTACTATACAAGAATTTTCAAATGGCGATATTGACGAGGTTAAGGTTGTAGAAGCTATTCGAAAAAATGGAAGTCAAATGTTATTTCCCCCCAATGAAGAGACGAGAAATAGATATGAGGATTTATTTAGGTATTACCCAGATATTGAGCATGAAAATTTCATTATTAAGGAAATAGAAGATATAAGTCATTTCGATAAAAAGAGATTTAAAGCAGTTGTTTATGTGAAAAAGACATTAAACAGGAAACATGTTAAGAAAGTAGTTTTTGATGCTATTGAGGAAATGATTAATTTAAAAAATTACGGTTTTACAGATCACAAAGTTAAACATGGTAAAATGGAAGCAGATGTTTTATATCTTGTTGTATACAAAAAAGAGATAAGAGGCACTAAGCACCGGAATTTAATGCCATCAAACAACAACTTTTTAGTCCAGATTCAATTTGATAAAAACAAAGAGTTTAAAATTAAAAATCCACTTATTGATAGACATTTGAAAAAGGTAATTAAAAATAAAGTAGAGTTTAATTGGAATCCAAACTTTTATAAATTTGGTTAAATAGAGTTCTGGTATAAATACACTACCTTTAAGCGTTTTTTAAGGTAGTGTATAAATAACCGCCTTTACTTATGATAAGGCTCCCCCCGCTGTATCCTAAACGCTCGATACACCTGCTCCAACAATATCAACTTCATCAACTGATGCGGAAACGTCATCTTGGAAAACGATAGCTTTTGATTTGCACGCTTTAAAACCTCATCACTCAACCCATTCGATCCACCAATCACAAAGGCAATACTACTTTTTCCCGATATAGCGAGTTTGTCCATTTCTTTCGCTAATTGTTCGGAAGACCAGCTGGCACCTTGAATATCTAGTGCAATGACATACTCTATCGGCTTTATTTTTTGTAGAATACGTTCGCCTTCTTTTTGTTTTACTTGCGCTAGTTCTTTGTCACTTAGTTGTTCTGGTGCTTGTTCGTCTGCTACTTCGTCCATTTTTAATTTGCAATAGGATTGGAGTCGTTTTTCAAATTCAGCGATACCTTGCTTTAAATATTTCTCTTTTAATTTACCAACCGTAATAATATGTATGTTCATGTCGTTTAAGTTCCTCTCACTCTTTATTCGCTACACCGTACGGGATGTGAACGGACGGGAATTTTTCTGATACGTTTTCGATATGTCCCATTTGATCGTCGAAAAACATATGTGGTTCATATAATTCTAAGACGCCAGACTTCTCAATTCCTCCAAGGAAGAAGGCTTCATCCACTCGTATATCCCATGCTCTTAGAGTTGTGACGACTCTTTCTAGAGCAGGTGCATTTCGTGCGGTACATACCGCAATTCTTATTTTTGATTGATAAGCTGGGTCTTCCTTTTCTTTCTTCCGTTCGTCATTTTGGATCAAAGAAATCTCCTTCAAAAATTTAAATAAAGGTCCTTCAGGCATTTCATCTTTAGCATGCTCGGTTTCATGGGCGTAATATTCGCCGATTTCTTTTGCCTTTTTATAAATCGCTTCAGAAGAATCATCGGCAAGTACCCCATCAAAATCAAAGGCAATACGTAATTCATCATGATCATCATCTTTAAATGCCAAAGGTGCGACAACATGTCCGGCAGGTAATCCGCGTTCGATGGCTGCTTTAACGTCATCTTTATTACCAGATAAAAATAAGGAAGCATTGAAGGCGCTCATATATTTAAACGGGTCTCTTCCAGTGACAAAGACAGCACGTGATATGGCTAGTTCATGATGTTGGATCGATTTAAAGACACGTAAACCAGTATCAGGGTCATTTTTTGAAAATAAAATAACTTCGACAACAGGATCTTCTCCAAGGGAATTAATGTTTAGTAATCGTTTGATTAAAGGAAAAGCAACTCCAGGAAATAAAATATCATCTTCCTTTTCTCTTTGGTATTCTCGGTAGCTATCTTCTCCTTTTTCCTGGAAAATCCGATCTGAATCCGATAAATCAAACAATGCACTTGAAGCAACTGCTACGACTAGTTTATTGTTTAAGTTGAACGCCATTTCGATGCTCCTTTTCTTCTTTTGTTTTTATCATGTAAAAAAAGCCAGATTAGCTTGCTATTCTTATGAGTCATCTTCATAATTATTATAACAAAAATAATAGAAAGGTGCGGATCAGTTTGAAAATTGTCATTGCACCTGATTCCTTTAAAGAAAGCATGACAGCCTATGAAGCAGCTGTCGCGATGGAAAACGGGGTGCGTAGGGTTGTGCCTGATGCAGAAATATATAAAGTACCAATAGCAGATGGCGGGGAAGGTACAGTACAGGCTCTTATTGATGCGTTAGGTGGAGAAAAAGTAACGACGAAAATCACTGGTCCCTTGGGGGCGCCTATTAATTGTCATTATGGCGTGCTTAGCAATGAAACTGCGGTAATAGAAGTAGCGGCAGCTTGCGGATTAGATATTATCCCAACGGACAAACGGAATCCGATGCAAACGACGAGTTATGGTGTGGGTGAATTGATCATTCATGCGTTAGATAAAGGGATTCGTCGGTTTATTATCGGACTAGGTGGAAGTGGTACAAATGATGGTGGAATTGGTATGGCACAAGCTCTTGGTGTTCATCTGACAGACAAAACTGGTAAGGCTGTTCGTTTTGGCGGAGAAGGTTTAATGACAATGAACCATATTTCGATGGAACAAATGGACACTAGAATACGAGATTGTATATTTGATATTGCTAGTGATGTAACCAATCCGCTTCTTGGTAAAGAGGGTGGCACGTATATTTATGGCCCTCAAAAGGGAGCAAACGATGAGATGGTCCTTGAGCTTGATGAGGCAATGGCGTATTATGCGGATATTATCGAGCGTGATGTCGGAGTTGATATCACACATAAGGAAGGTGCTGGTGCTGCTGGTGGGATTGGTGGCGCATGTTTGGCCTTTTTGCAAGCTACGATTCATCCAGGAATTGAAATGATTGCTAAATTAACAGGGTTGGCGGATGTTGTAGAAGGGACGCAACTTGTTCGCGCAGGTGAAGGGAAAATGGTTCACCAAACAGGGTGTGGGAAAGCGATTAGGGGTGTGGCTGAAAGTGCCTGTTGTCATGATGTGCCTGGTGTTGCATGAACAGGTGCTAACTTAGTAGATGATCCTGCTATTTATGATCATGGAATAGATGCAATTTTCTCCTTACAAAACGAACCGATGAGTCTAGAGTACGCGATGGAAAATGGCATCCCATTAACAGAAAGGATAGCGGAGAATGTGTTAAGGCTTTTCG
>JAPFCO010000005.1 GCA_026169505.1 Pseudogracilibacillus sp. | reverse complement strand
TGTTGATTCTGTTGGATCAGTTACTTCTTCGTTACTTTCTTGATCATTAAGAACATTTTGTTTCTGTATTTCCTCTTGGTCATTCGCTGATTGTTTATATTGATCATCCATATAACATCTTCCTTTATATTCATTTGTTATCTTTATCATACTAATGCAATATGTCAGGAAGATGTCAAGGTACTTTATTTTTTTAAAAATAGGAGGAGATGAATGTCCATATATGATAATTATTTTGGTAGTGTTAGTTGAAATGTTGTTCCGGCAGTTGTGCTTTTTATAAGTTGTAAATCACCGCCATGTGCTTGTGCAATCATTTTACTAAAAGCTAAACCTAACCCGAATCCACTCGTTTGTGCTTGCTTATCCTTCCCACGATAAAAACGTTCAAAGATAAACGGCTGTTCCGCCTCAGGAATCCCATTTCCTTCATCCGCCACATCAATGTGAATGATGTCATCTAATTCTTGCATGGTCAATCTTATTTGTCCACTATGCTGTAAGGCATCTCTGGCATTATTTAATAAATTAACGATGATTTGTTCGATACGTATATGATCAATCTGTAATACAACGTCTTCTTGCAACTCATTTACTTTCACTTCTAATCCATTGTTTTCTTGCGTAACAAGCCACTGTTGGACACAGATCGAAATCACTTCATTGATAGATCGCTGCTCTACAGATAATGGAATCGTATTGGCAGCAAAAGCATTAAAGGCTAGTAAATCATCGACCATTTTTTCCATTTTTGCGGCTTCTTGTAAAGAAATGTGGAGAAATTCTTTCGCCTCTTCTCCTTCAACGACGTCATCATTTACAGCTTGAATCAGTCCGCTAATCGATGTAACAGGTGTTTTTAATTCATGTGTCACACCGGCTAACAATTCTGTCCGTAACGTTTCTAACTGTTCCAATCGCTGGGACATTTCTTTAAAGGCATGAATCAGTTCATACACTTCTAACTCTTGTACATCTTCTTTTAAAGTTATTTGATAGTTACCCTCTTTTATTTGTTCTGCCGCTTGAGCCATTTCTGTTATTGGTTTCGCTAATCGTTTAGATAATATATAAATGGCCAACCAACCGAATATTGCAAGTGCCGCAATTACGATAAGTAATTGTTTATATTCCTGATTCACTTCCGATAAATGTTCCTTCCACTCCAATAAAACGACCCAACCTAATAATGTATTATTAACAGTTACTGGTTTTTTCACTAAATATACTAAATCCGAAGTACCAGCAACCTCAATTTCTTTTACATCTTCTTTTTGCATCAAAATGGTTGGATTCAATTGAAATGAATCCGCATTGGCTTGTTTGTTTTGATATAATAGATCTCCTTCCACATTCGTTATAAAAATGGAAGGATTACTTTTCATGTTCATATATTTACCGGGGTCTGTTAAAAATGCACGAATTTCTAAATCTGATAATGCTTGTTCATCATTTGGCTGTCCGCTCACTACTTGATTGGCAATTTCTTCTGCCATGATCTCCATCATATGAACACGATCTTCCAATGTCGTATGACGAATCCACCAGGCAGATACAATCGTGACAATTATTAAACCAATGATTAACGTGATGAAATAACGAGTAGTCCAATATCGCTGTAAAGGGATTCTTTTACGTGTTGTTTGTTTTCGCACTGAACTGATACCCCAATCCACGAATTGTCTTTATTTCTCCTTCTGCACTTGGCCACGATTGTAACGCTTGTCGCAATCGTTTAACCGACAGATCCACTGCTCGATCACTGCCATCATAATCCCAACCCCAAACATGTTCTATCAATTGTTCGCGCGTAAATGTACGATTCGGGTGTTCTGACAAAAATAACAATACTGCCATATCCCGTGGAGTTAGTTCGATTTCTTTACCAACTAAAACTACTCGATGAGCTTCATGATAGATTTCTAATGAACCAAATCGTCGTACAGGAGCTACATCCTGATGAAATCGTCTTAATACTGCTTTCACTCGTGCAACAACCTCTTCCCCAACAAATGGTTTAGCGATGTAATCATCTGCTCCTTCGTTTAAACCAGTTAATTTATGCTCCGTATCACTCAGGGCCGTTAACATGATAATGGGACAATTACTTTTTTCACGAATTTCTCGTAATATTTCCCAACCATTTTTCCCTGGTAATATGACATCTAATAAAACTAAGTCTGGTTGTATTGTTGTGAATTGTTCGATCGCTTCATCACCATTTTCGATAATTGTTGTCTGAAATTGAGCCTTTTGTAAATAAGCACGCAATACTTGGCTAATCGCATATTCATCTTCTATAATTAAAATTTTTTGCATCAAATCACCTTATATCTTTTGTTTGTTTCTTTATTTTACCATGAAAGCAAGTAATGATGATATGATGTTTAAAAAACGAGTGGAGAGAAAATACATCAACCGGATTTTACAAGCAATCGATTGCATATAATAACCTACTTGCAAATCCTAGTAACAATCAGTTGGTACAAAAAAATTACTACTATTTCATAATAAACATAGTCTGTGCCATAAGTGCCAGGTAGTGTCTGAAACCACAGCTTCGGAAAAGCACTTCGCTTTCCGCGGGCTTGCGCGTGAATGACCAACCCTACAAAACACTTGTACTAGTCGTCCTGTACGTCGAAGGCTCAACACTCGCCCACTAAAAAGCGAAATATATTC
>JAPFCO010000205.1 GCA_026169505.1 Pseudogracilibacillus sp. | reverse complement strand
GTTTTAATTGTTGAATCACCTTCTCCAATGCCTCCGCATTATCTTCTGACACTGTATGCAATAAAATGATCGCTCCTGGGTGAATTTGATTAGTTATTTGATTATACGCATACTTCCATCCTTTTTGTTCGTTTGTTTCCCAATCTTTGAATGCTAATGACCAAAACACGGATATATAACCTAATTCATTTGTCCATTGTAATGTTTGTTCATTAAAGGTTCCCCTAGGTGGACGAACATACTTCATTTCTGTTTGTTCCGTTATTTTGGCAACTGCATCCTCAACAAGTTTTAGTTCCTGCTTTATTTCTGTTTTAGACATTGTTGTAAAATCTGGATGATAATATGAATGATTACCAATTATATGTCCATCTTCTACCATTCGCTTCACTAAAGCAGGTTCTTCCTCAATATAATGCCCAGTTAAAAAAAATGTTGCTGGAACTTTCTCTTGTTGTAATACATTTAAAATCATTTCCGTATATCCAGCTTCATAGCCATTATCAAATGTGAGGTACACATCTTTTTGCGTCTGTTTATCTGCATAAAAAGCGAAATGTTCAGATATGATTTCTTCATACTTACCGACATCTGGAATTTGCTCAGATGAATTCTTTTTATATCCCCAACCGTATGCCTCTACCCTTTCGAATTGAAATAGAGGAACAACTAATAATAACAGGCCTAATACGATCCATATTTGCTTCATTCTTTCACCTCTTGACCTTGTTAGTTTTTACGATGATAGATAAATTATACATCTGAATCAATTTCATCATTACAAAAATCAGCTACGATAAATCCTTATAATGAAATTGATTCATCTCATTTTATTGTAGATGCTTAATTATTATCTTAACTTAATGCTTCCTATGATATATACTAATGTAGAAGGATTAAACATAATATATAAAAAGAGGGAAAGGAGAGAATTACATGAAGATTAAGGGTAACTTATTAACACAAATACTAATTGCATTTGTCATAGCTATTATTTTAGGTCTTATTTTTGGGGAATCGATTAATGTATTACAACCATTAGGGGATCTGTTTTTACGGCTTATTAAATTTATTATTGCCCCATTAGTATTAGCTACATTAGTTATTGGTGTTGCAAGTATTGGTGATCCAAAATCATTAGGTCGAGTTGGATCAAAAACAATTGCTTATTACTTAATCACTACTGCAATTGCGATTTTGATTGGTTTAAGTGTTGCTTTTATGATATCGCCAGGTAAAGGATTATCAGTCGACACGCCTCCATCAGATGTGGAAATAAATGAAACAGAGGGAGTCATTCAGACCTTTCTTAATATTGTTCCTGAAAACCCATTTACAGCTCTTGCAGAAGGTGATATTTTACAAATTATTTTCTTTGCAATCTTTCTAGGGTTAGCTATTACATTAATAGGGAAAAAGGCTGAGCCTGTATATCAATTTTTTGAAGCGTTTTCAGAAATTATGATGAAAATTACTGGAATTATTATGAAGTTTGCTCCAATTGGAATTCTTGGTTTAGTGGCTCCGGTTATTGGCGAATATGGTCCAGAAGTATTATTGCCTTTATTAAAGATAATAATCGCCGTCGCTATTGCTTGTCTGCTTCATTCTATAATTGTTTATTCACTATCCGTAAAGCTGTTTGCAAATATGAAGCCGTTGACATTCTTTAGGGGAATTTCACCAGCCGCTATAGTTGCTTTCAGTACAGCGAGTAGTGCTGCGACTTTACCAGTAACAATTAAAAACACACAAGAAAATTTAGGCGTATCCAATAAAATTAGTAGTTTTGTCCTTCCATTAGGTGCTACGATTAATATGGATGGAACAGCAATTTATCAAGGAGTAGCAGTTATATTTATTGCTCAATTTTATGGAATCGATATGAGCGTCATGCAGTTAACGACCGTTGTCATTACAACCGTATTAGCATCGATTGGAACAGCTGGCGTTCCTGGGGCTGGCATGATCATGTTAGCGATGGTATTATCTGCAGTTGGTTTACCACTTGAAGGTATTGCTCTTATCGCAGGAATCGACCGTATATTAGATATGTTTAGAACGTCTATCAATATCGTTGGTGATGCTTCAGCTGCAGTTGTAGTTGCTGGAACAGAAGATGAACTTGATCGCAGTACATTTGAAAAGTAATCCAAAATTCATCCACATTCTAAAAGATAGCTATATAAATTAAAATACTCCCCTATTTGAAGTATGCTGCAAATAGGGGAGTATTTATATTTAAAGCAATAAAGAAAGAGACTGAATGATCAGCCTCTTTCTTTTTATTGCTTATTTATTGTTTACTTTATATCTAAATCTTCAATTGAATCAATATCCATATAAGATGGAACAACTAATCCAATTTTTGCACCTTCTAAGTTAGGTCCAAGATCAACTAGTTCATCTTCATATTGCTCGTATAAGTCACCATGTGTTCCAGGTAACCAAGCAGCAACCATTCCATCTGCTTCACCTGTAGCAACAGCTTCCCACATTACTGCGTTATCAAGTGGAGTAACTGTTACATCGTAACCAAGATCTTCTAAAACTTGACCAATTACGTT
>JAPFCO010000296.1 GCA_026169505.1 Pseudogracilibacillus sp. | reverse complement strand
TCCATCCCACGGTCCAAAGTCTTGCACCAAATCTAATAGATCTCTACCATAGATATATTCTTTTAATGCTTCATCATTTTCTGGTTCAAGTAATTCCTTCAGTTTTTCATCTTTTGATAATTCTGCTGCTTTTACGAGCAAAGGTTTTGTTAGCACGGTTATTTCAAAATGACAAGTTAGAGCTCTTTTTAAAGCACTTAAATCACCTTGAGCATTTAATACAACTGATTCTTCTGGATCCCAGTTCATCTCCGCTAGTAAAGCATCTACTAATCCAGGATCGTTTTTCGGATAAATCCCTACACTATCACCTGGATCAAATTGTAAATTAGATCCTTCCAATGATAATTCTAAATGACGGGTTTCTTTATTGGAACCTCTGCCATTTAGATTAATATTCTCATATACTTCCGCTTCAAATGGTTTTGTTCGTGAATAGGTTGTTTTTTCTATTGGGGTTGCCGTGACAGATGGAGACGACACTTGCGAACTTGACTCCAATCGTTCATTCAATTTAGTTGTAACGTCTTGAAACCATGTTGCTGCAATATCATCAAAATCCAAATCACAATCAACCCGATCAACAAGTTGTGTCGCACCTAACTCTTGCAGTTTTTTATCAAAATCTTTACCCGTTTGACAGAAAAATTCATAAGAACTATCTCCAAGTGATAAGACGGAAAAATGCAAGTCATCTAATTTTGGTGCTCTTTTACCATGTAAAAATTCATGAAAGGGTATTGCCGTATCAGGTGGGTCCCCTTCACCATGTGTACTAATAATAATTAATAAATGCTCTATTTTCTTGAGTGCATTTGGTTTAAAATCTTGCATCGATGTTAGAGTTACTTCAAATTGTTGTTGCTTTAAATTTTCAGTCAGTTCTTCGGCTAGGTTTTGACAATTCCCTGTTTGAGAACCGTATAAAATGGTTACTTCTTTCGTTGCAACTTTCATGTCGCTCTCTGGTCTTTCAAGTACTGCAACATTAGTGTCAACTGATGAACGTTGACCATTTAGCGCACTAATATAACCTCCTAACCAATATCGTTGGCTTTCCGACAGCTTCGGAAGCACTTGATTTAGCAGTTGTACTTGTTCTTCATCAAAAGGACTATTTAGAACTTGTAATTGCAATTATTCCACCCCATTTAACCTCTTATTTCAATCTCACTTTTTCATTTCGTTCAATTTGCACGACGTAATTATCTTGTACAACGAGCGTTATTGAACCATACTTCATCGTTTCTAGCATTTCTCTTAATTGTTCGATGGAGTACTCGATATTCTCTTCTTTTTTCCCCATTTGTCACAATCATCCTTTACAAAATGGTTGTAATTATCTCATGAACATTTTTTATCTATTGAGTGAATTTCATCATTACCCAAATCAGTTACATCGCTACAGCATGTAGTTAAGAAAGATTCAACGAAACTACATGTTGTAGTGATGTGGTACTAAATCCGAATGATGAAATTCACTAACTTGCATCAATTCCATCATGGAACTATTCATTTTCTACGTAATATTCCATTTTCACAAAAAATAAACTTTTATGACATTGACTCACTTGTTAGGAGTAACTCATTCACCCGATCAGTCAACACTTGTTGAAGATTTTTATGGTAACCTAAACTTTTACAAAGTACGAGATTACCATGGGATACATCCTTGACCTTTCTTTCAATATCTTGCATTAATAGACCCATAAATAATAGATAGGGAATAATGAAGACTTGTTTCGGCTTCTCTCGTTCATATTGAGATAGTACATCTTCAAAACGAGGGGTTGCCCCATAAAGGAAGCAGGTATCTACATTAACTAGCTGATATTTATTTTCTAAACGTCGCGCTATCTCTGTTAAGTCATATTTAACGTCTAAGTCACTACTTCCTCTACCAACTAACAAAACTTGCGTATATTCTGTTAACGGAATTGTTTGCTCCATTATCCTGTCATAAAGTGCATCTACAATTTTATCGTCAATTCCAAATGCCCGGCCATATGTGAAAGTGATATGCGGATACATCTGTCTGCCTGCTGCTATTTTCTTAGGTATATCTTCTTTTGCATGGACAGCAGATAATAAGAGTAATGGCACAACTGCAATTTTCGTCGCACCGCGGGCGATACAGTTTTCAATACCGTCTTCGATTGTTGGCTTTGCTAACTCTAAAAAACAGATTTCTTCTATATATTGTGCTGTTATTGCTGTTCCCTCGATAAATTGGATTGCTTCCTCAACCCCTGCTTCAAGTCTGCTTCCGTGACTTATATATAAAACAGCTTGCATCCGACTCCCCACTCTTATTGTCATATTTTCTTACACATACGCTTCTTTCATTTTCAGTTCATCTACTTTAGGCTCAAACCATTTAATTTTGTCGCGTAAATTAACTACTTCACCAACGATTATCATGCTTGGATTACTAATTTGTGATGTAGTGACGATATCTACAATTGTCGACAATGTACCTGTCACTGTTTGTTGTTCATTCGTAGTTCCCCAATGAACGAGAGCGACTGGTGTACTACTTTCCTTTCCATGAGAGAGTAACTGTTCACAAATATATCCTAAATTGCCTACCCCCATATAAATCGCTAACGTATCGATGCCGCTCGCAAGACTTTTCCAGTCCACATTATCTTTACTTCCCGCTTTCATATGTCCAGTTACAATCGCAAAACTTGAACTATAATCACGGTGTGTGACAGGTATGCCTGCATATGCTGGTGCGGCAATTCCAGATGTAATTCCTGGTACAATCTCGAAAGGAATACCTTGCTCTGCAAGTACTTCAGCTTCTTCTGCTCCCCTTCCAAACACGAATGGGTCACCGCCTTTTAAACGGGTTACTACTTTGCCTTGTTTAGCATATTTCACTAAAAAATGATGAATCGTTTCCTGGATGAGTGCATGATATTTTGGTAATTTCCCACAATAAATTAATTCAGCACTCGGCTTTGCTTCTTGCAGTAATTCTTTGTTTATAAGGCGATCATATAAAATAACATCTGCCTGTTGAATACATTTGAGTCCTTTAACCGTAATTAAGTCGATATCACCTGGTCCTGCACCAACTATATAAACCTTTCCCATGCTTCCCACCCCCTTAGTACGTATTTTCATACATATGCCTTTTCATTTTTCAATCCTGAGATAAGTACGTCAATTACTTCAGGTCGACTGAATGTTGCGGGAGGTTTCTCTCCGTTTCTGAGCATTTCTCTTACTTTCGTCCCTGATAATATTAAATGGTTCTTTTTATCATGTGGACAAGTTTTTGGTGTCGCCATACTTTCACATTTCTGGCAATAAAAACTATGTTCAAAAAAGAGTAATGTAATTCCTAGTTCTTCACTTGTAAAGTTGCTAAATATTTTCTGTGCATCGTATGTGCCGTAATAATCTCCTACACCAGCATGATCACGTCCGACGATAAAATGTGTACAACCAAAGTTCTTTCTTACCATCGCATGAAATACAGCTTCCCTAGGACCTGCATAGCGCATAGCTGCAGTGAAAACCCCTAAAAACACATGATCATGAGCATAATAATTTTCTAATAATACTTCATAGCTTTGCAATCGTATTTGTGCTGATATATCATCTGATTTCGTTTCACCTACGAGTGGATTTAAAAATAAGCCATCCACAATTTCTAATGCAGACTTTTGAATGTATTCATGTGCTCGATGGACCGGATTTCTCGTTTGGAATCCAACGACAGTTTTCCAACCCTTTGCAGTAAAGTTTTTTCGTGTTTCTGATGGGTCATAATGATAAGTGGTAAACTCATCTAATGGGCGTCGCTTAATTAATGTAATTGGGCCACCAATATAAACTTCTGGTCGTTCGAACATTTTCTGTACCCCTGGATGCTGCTTATCTGTCGTTCCATAAATGAGTTGTGCTTCTTTTTCTTTATTTGGTCTAAATTTATCTGTTACTTCTATTTCTCCATAAATAATATGATCTTGAACGAGTCTTACCTTATCACCAATGGATATCCCTGAAGCTAATGTATCTGTTACTGGTAAAGTAATCGGAATAGTCCATGGTTCACCACTGGATAAACGCATATTGTTTAATACTGCATAATAATCCTTTTCCGTTAGAAATCCAGTAAGTGGACTATACGCTCCTACTCCGATTAAATCTAGATCACTTATCGCTGTTTCGTCTAATTCAATCGTCTCTGTAAATCCTGCTAAATCGTAATTTGGATTCCAACGATTTATTAATGTTCCGCCATTCGGGATACTTAATGTCATGATTTCATCCTCCAACATATTTATTGATATTAATTTCTATTATGCAATCCACACTCTGTTTTCGTTTGATTTGCCCAACGTCCAGTTCTTGTACCTGTTGCCATATCTCCTGGTAAAGTACAGGGTGCACATCCAATACTCGGATATCCTTGGTCATGCAGATTGTTATATGGTAGTTGATGTGCCTCTACATAATCCCATATATCGTCCCATGACCAATGAATGAGCGGACAAACTTTGATGGATTCAAACGTGTCATCTTTGTTAATAAAATTTGTCGAGCGTCTGGAAGCAGATTGTTCTCTCCTGAGACCGGACAACCAAGCAGTTGCATTGCTTAATGTTTCACGCAATGGAAGTACTTTTCGCATATGACAACATTGATCAGGATGGCTTTCCCATAGCCGATCCCCGTACTGCTCTTTCTGTTCATTTACTGTGAGTAGGGGCTTTTTTAATTCGATATCCAGCTGCGGATAACGTTCTTGTACTTCTTCAATCAATTCATACGTTTCTTTAAAATGGAATCCCGTATCAAGAAAAACTACTTTAGCTTCTGGATTCACCTGCGTAATAAGATCAATCATCACAATTCCCTCTACACCAAAACTACAAGCATAAATAAGTTCTTCTTTATACGTTTCATAAGCCCACTTCAGTACTTCTACAGCACCTTTTGAAGGACCGTCGATTTGAAATACATCTTCTTGTTCCACCCATGATCCGTAAGTTAACTTCATATATATTTTCACTCCTTTATATAAAAAAACGACCTTAAACCAATTCTGGATTAAAGTCGCCTCTATTTTGTATAGTCTGCAATCATTTTTAAAATTCATATTTAATTTTCACTTGAGTGAATTTCATAATTACCCAAATCAGCTACATCCGAATGATGAAATTGATTACTATTAGCATCTGATTTTTCAGTTTGCAAATAGATTAAATTAATAATATACCAACAATCCGCACTTGTCAAGTAGGTTTAGTTTGTTTTATAATTGTTTTTTTCAATATATTCATTTTTTTGTAAAAAGTGCAAAAGTTTATCGACCGACTGTTCCACACTTAATATATCTGTATCAATAATTACTTCTGGATTTTTTGGTTGCTCATAAGGGGAATCAATTCCTGTAAATCCTTTAATTTCATTTAATCTCGCTTTCTTATAAAGTCCTTTTGGATCTCTGTTTTCACACACTTCCAAGCTAGCTTTCACGTACACTTCAATAAACTCATTCGATTCAACTAATTGTCGAACTTGGTTACGATCTTCTTCATATGGAGATATAAATGCAGTTAATGTTATCAGCCCTGCATCAATCATTAATTTTGATACTTCACCAATCCGGCGAATATTTTCTGTGCGATCACTCGAACTAAAACCTAAATTATTATTTAAACCATGTCGAATATTGTCACCATCTAAACGATAGGAACGAATATTTTGTTCATATAATTCCTTTTCTAACGCAACTGAAATTGTTGACTTTCCAGATCCTGATAAACCTGTAAACCAAATAATAACGCTCTTATGCCCTGATAATTTCTGTCGTTGTACTTTCGTAACTTCTGAATCATGCCACACAATATTTGTAGACTTTGTCATGTGAAATCCCTCCTATTTTTTTAAAACCATACATAATAAACGATCGTAATAGTTGTAACCATTACTAACAAACTAAGTGGTACACCTATTTTAATATAGTCTGTAAATGTATATCCTCCAGGTCCATAAACAATTAAATTAGTTTGATAACCGATCGGAGTGATAAAGCTTGCAGAAGCTGCAATAGCAATTAAAATGGCAAAACCAATTGGATCAACTTGTAAAGTGTTCGCTATTTCGATTCCGATTGGTAACATTAATACAGCTGTTGCGCTATTTGTAATTAATTCAGTAAACGTGTTCGTTAGTGCATACATTAATGTTAAAATAGCAATGATTCCATATGAAGCAGCCATCCCCATCAGCTGATCAGCAAGCCACTCGGCAAGCCCTGTATTTGTCATAGCAGTTCCAATTCCTAACGAACAGGCAATAACAAATAACACTTCAAATTGGATATTACTTTTTATTTCTTCTCCATCAATTACTCTCGTTATTAATAAAATAACAACAGCTAACGCCATTGCCGTTAGCATCGTAAACACACCAATTGATACTAAAAAAATAAATGTAACTAAAAGTAAAATAGATAGCCAACCTTTTTTCGCATTATGTTGTAATGCTTCCGGTGTTTTCAAGCGCGAGACGACATAAAAGTCATTTGATCTTTTTTGTTTTTCAATAAAATCATTTCCAGCTAATAATAGTAATGTATCCCCAAGCTTTAGCACAATATCTCCTACTTTGTCTTGCATTCTTTCATTGTTTCGATGAATTGCAATAACACCTGCATCGTAACGGGAGCGAAATTGTGATTGTTTGATAGATTTTGATAATAAGCTTGATTGATGCGAAACGACTGCCTCTACTAAAAAAACTTTCGTATTATTAAGGTCGTTCAATTCTAAATTAGAACCCGTTCGTAATTGCAAACCAGGCATTTCTTGTAACTGTGTAATAGTTGTTATATTGCCTGAGAAAATAAGACGATCATTTTCTTGAATAATTGTTGTCTCCCGAACAGGCGAGACTCTCCCTGATTCTCTAATAATTTCTACAAGATAAAGACCATCTAAATGACGTAACCCTGCACTTTCAACACTATGATTGAGATACTGAAATGATTGATTAACTTGTATCTCCGCTATATACTCTTTTGCATCTTCCTCAATTTGCTCCGTAAACCCTTTATGATCTGGCAATAACTTATGTCCAAATAAGATAATATAAAGTAGACCTACAATAGTAACTGGAATTCCAACTACCGAAAATGAGAATAAAGAAAACCCTTCTAAACCATAATCTAATAACATCCCATGAACAACGAGATTTGTCGATGTTCCTATAAGTGTGATTGTTCCACCTAATATCGTTACATATGAAAGTGGAATTAAAAACTTAGACGGAGCTATTCCTCGTGCTAAACACCAATTTTTAATGATTGGAGTAAAGGTAACAACGATCGGTGTATTATTTAAAAAAGCCGATAATAATGATATTGGTAGAAAAAACCGTAGCATGAAACCTAAATTTGATCGGCTATTTTTTAACCATCCGTTTGTAACTCGATCGATCATTCCACTTTTTTGAACTGCTCCAACAACAATAAACAATAAAGCTATTGTTAACATTCCTTCATTCGAAAAACCACTTAGCGCATCATTTGGAGAGATGATTCCAATAATTAACAAAATAACTAGTACAGTAAATATAATTGTTCCAGGTCGAGCAATTTCAAATACTAAACCTATAAGCATTAAAATGATTAAAATTAACAAAATGATCATTTCAGTCGACATCTATTCCTTCCCCACTCTCCTTCCTCTACATACAATCTTTAATGAGCTATTAAATGAAGATTACCAAGATTATGAATATATTGCATATCATCCCACTATCATTACAAACTCCCTATACGCTTCTATTAAAAAAGGCATCTTTTTATCAGCGGAATGCCGGATAAAAAGATGCCTTTAGTTTGACTAATGAGCATATAAGTATATTTATTTCACATGTATTTTTGAGATTAAAATAAATATACAATAGTAATTTCAAGATGTCAACTATTCACATTAAAATAGTAGGTTTAAATTGTAATAGTTAGTATATGTTTGAATGCACAGTCCGATTAATATATTCAAGCTGAATATCGAGGCTAATATGGAATCTTTATTTTGCTTACAAAATTGATGTTGCCATATTTTTGTCACAAACATGTCATAGAACATTGCGCATATTCCCCGGCTTTTACTCTTTTATATGATATGATAAGCATGAAATTGTGATAATATAGACAACTAACATTTGTTAAAGGATGGTTTTAATGAAGAAATACATACACATTTTAACTTTATCGTTTGTTTTTGTGCTCGCTGCCTGTGGTGGCGAAAAAGTAGAAACAAATATGGAATCGACAGTTCCTGACTTTGAATATACAACACAAGATGGGGACACACTATCAAACGAAGATTTACAAGGTAAATATTGGGTAGCTGATTTTATTTTTACGAACTGTACAACGGTTTGCTTACCAATGACGAGTAATATGGCTATCTTACAAGAGAAGTTAGATAAGGCTAATGTAGACAATACACATCTTGTATCCTTCTCTGTTGAACCTGATCGCGATACTCCTGAAGTACTTACGGAATATGCAGATGAGTATGGCGCAGATTTAACGAATTGGTCATTTCTAACTGGATATGACTTCGAGACGATTAAAGAATTGTCTATTAAAAGCTTTAAAAACATTGTCGAAGCAGCACCAGAGGGAGACGATCAAGTTACTCATGGTACACATTTTTTCCTAGTGAACCCTGAAGGAGAAATTATTAAAAACTACAGTGGTGTGGAAACAGAGCAAATGGATCAAATTGTAGCCGATATTGAAAATTTGCAATAAAAAAAGAGGGGAACTGTTCCCCCCTCTTCATGATCTCCATTGTGAATAAAGGATGTGCAACATGATACGGAATGTGTATAAAATAGTACGAATGATTAATAGCGCTAATGCAATGAAACGAGGAACATACGGAAAATATGCTAGTCGCCGTTTTATTAGAAAAAGTATTCGTCGCCTCTTACGCTAACGGAAATATTCTTGAATGAATATTTCCGTTTTTTCATGGCTTCATTTACTTTTGTTCCATTTCCGTTGTTTCATAGCCTTCTTGATAATACTTATTGTAACGTTTTTTCAATTTACCAAATGTATATTGAACTAACACCTTCGCAATCGCATATCCAGGAATACCTAAGATAACTCCAACTAACCCAAATATTTTACCAGCAACTAATAATAGAAACATGATTGTCAGTGGGTGGACTTTCATCGTTTTCCCCATAACATTGGGTGAGATGAAATTCCCTTCCAAGAACTGAACGATTGCCCACACGATTGCCAATTTCACTAACATCCATGGTGACGTAACGAGCGCAATGATGATTGCTGGTGTAATCGCAATGATTGGTCCTAAATAAGGTACGACACTCGTAATCGCTGCTACAATAGCCAATACAATGGCATATTCCAACCCTATTACCAGATAGCCAATAAATAATAAAATACCAATACATAATGCTACAAATATTTGTCCTTGAATATAGGAACCGACTTGAGTATCCATATTATATAAAATTTGTGAAATGTCTTTTCTAAATTTCTTTGGAAACAATGTTAAGAAAAACCCTTTGAACTCTTTCCCATCTTTTAATAAGAAAAATAAAACAAATGGAAACATTACGATTGAAACGATAATCGTCGTCAATGTATTTGCAAAGCTAGCAATACTCGACATCGTGTCACCGAAGTAAGCCATAATCGTCGATGGAATATCTCCTAGATTTGTTTCAATCCAATCTTGTGCTTCGATAT
>JAPFCO010000170.1 GCA_026169505.1 Pseudogracilibacillus sp. | reverse complement strand
ATCATGGAAGAGGCTTTACGTTTGTTCAAAGAAATTATTTTTGAAACGAATCGGGATGAAACAGGTTTCAAAGAAGAGATCGTCACACGTGAGAAAGCAACTTTGAAAAGTAAGATTGAATCAATCTACGATGACAAAGTATCATTTGCTAATCAACGTTTAATCGATCATATGTGTGAGAATGAAAGCTATCGTATTCATACAAATGGATATGAAGAAGACCTTGCTTCGATTACTGGTGATAATTTGTCTACTTATTACGATACAGTACTAGCATCTGACGATATGGACTTATATGTCTTAGGCGATATGGATGTGACGGAAATGGAGAAACAAGTAACAAATGTATTTACTCGTCCGAAACATCATGAAAGAGAAGTACCAATAGAAGAGTCTATTCAAAAGAGAACAGAAGTACAGACGATTGTTGAAACACAAGCAATCCAACAAGCGAAATTACATCTTGGTTATCGGACAAACTATACATATCAAGATGAAGAATATGTTGCTTTACAAGTATTTAATGGGCTTTACGGTGGATTTCCGAACTCGAAGCTGTTTTTAAATGTGCGTGAGAAACATAGCCTAGCGTATTATGCAGCATCACGGATTGAAAGTCATAAAGGACTGTTATTTGTATTTAGTGGTATAGAAGTAAGTGATAACGAAAAAGCGCAGACGATTATTGCTGAACAATTTAAGGCGATGCAAGCTGGCGACTTTACGGAACAAGAAATAGAAGAAACGAAAGGATTAATTATTAGTGAATTGAAAGAAACGATGGATAGTCCTTATGGGATCATTGAATTATTATACCAACAAGTCGTTGGGAATAAAGATATGTCACCAAATACATTCATTGAAAAAATTCAACAAGTAACAAAAGAAGAGGTCGCGCAAGTAGCGAAAAAAGTTGAATTAGACACTGTTTATCTACTTACAAATGAACAGGAAGAGGGAAAATAGATGAATACATTAACATATCCAGAAATAGATGAAACAGTTATAACTAAAAAACTTGCGAATGGATTACAAGTATATTTAATACCAAAACGAGAAGTGACGAAATCGTATGCGGTCTTTATGACGAACTATGGATCGATTCACAGAAGTTTTATTCCAATTGGAGAAAAGGAAGAAATTACTGTACCAGATGGTATTGCGCATTTTTTAGAACATAAACTATTTGAAAAAGAAGATCGAGATGTTTTTGCTGACTTTTTAAAGACAGGTGCATCGCCAAATGCATATACTTCTTTTACGAAAACAGCGTATTTGTTTTCTACTACAAATTCAGTGAAAGAAAATGTGGAAACATTACTTGATTTTGTGCAAGAGCCTTATTTTTCAGATGAATCTGTAGAAAAGGAAAAAGGCATTATTGAACAAGAAATTAAAATGTATAATGACCAAGCTGATTGGCAATCTTTTATGGAGACCATCCGTAATATGTTTACACATCATCCTGTTCAAATAGATATTGCCGGAACAGTCGAATCGATTCAGAAAATAACGAAAGAAGATTTATATACTTGTTATAATACGTTTTACCACCCGGAAAATATGACTTTATGTGTTATTGGTGCTTTTAATGAGGAAGAAATGCTCCAAGCAATTGAAGCAAATCAGCAAGAGAAGGAATTCCCTATTTTTACAAATGTAGAAAAACACTTTCCTGATGAACCTGTTGCAGTTAAAACGAAAGAAAGCACGATTCAATTATCCGTATCAACTCCGAAAGTGACGGTAGGCATTAAGGAAGCTAGTTATGAGCTAAGTAAAGAGGAATTTTTACGTCGAGATGTCTTTCAAGATATTTTACTGGATTACTTCTTTTCACCAAGTGGGCAATTTTACGAGCAGTTGTATGAAGCAGGACTAATCGACGATAGTTTCGAGTATAGTACGAATGTCGAAAAAGGGTTTAGTTTTTCCTTAATCAGTAGTAATACTCTAGAGCCAGTGCAATTAAAAGAGCAATTGCTTGAACACTTATTAAGTATCTCTTCTGCGTCGATTACGGAAGAGGAACTGACCATAATGAAGAAGAAATATATTGGACAACTGCTTCGTTCAATGAATTCTTTAGAATTAATT
>JAPFCO010000492.1 GCA_026169505.1 Pseudogracilibacillus sp. | reverse complement strand
TAATAGTAGTATTCATAAGTGCAGCCGTCATAGGAGACGCTGTGAATTACTTTATTGGTCAAAAAATTGGAGGTTCTGTTGTCGAGCACCAACGTTTAGGAAGGTTGATTAACAAAGAGAAAATGAAAGTGGCAGAAGACTTTTTTAATCGACATGGGGGAAAAACAATTGTTATTGCTCGGTTTATGCCGTTTATTCGAACATTTGCCCCATTTGTTGCAGGTGCAAGCGGAATGAATTATCGATTGTTTGCTTTTTATAATGTGGTTGGAGCTATTTTGTGGGTATTCATTTGTACATTTGCTGGATATTTATTTGGGAATCTGCCAATTATAGAAAATAACTTCTCCATCGTTATTTTATTAATTATCTTTATATCTGTTTTACCAGCGATATTTTCTTTTGTGAAAAGTAAACTAGCTAGAAATTAGTGGGTTTAGGTAGCTTTATCGAATGTGAAATACGAGATAGAATAGATGGCATCAGGTTTGTTGTGTTAAAAAAGGATGGGGGGAGCATGTGTGACTGTTAAAAATCTGTTTTTACAGCGGCATCATTTGCTTGTTTTACTATTACTTGTGCTTATAGCAAATATAACACTTTACTACACAGCCTTCGGGGTTAGTGTTCTTCCAGAAAACTCTAAAGGTGTTGTAATTGGATCAATGATCGACCTGGCACTAGTTACGCCATTCTTATTCATTGCTTGGAGACAACGTTGGACTGTTCGGAATGTTATTCTAGCAATAGCATCAGGACTTATTCTTGTTCGTTTTCTTATCCCAATCGAGTATTTAGAGCCATTTGTAGCGATAACATGGGTTGGCTTTGCAGTTGAAGGGGCAATTGTCTTCTTTGAAATATTCTTACTTTTTATTTTGATAAAGCATTTGCCAAAGATTGTTCATTCTGTAAAAAATAGCTCTCTACCAACTATATTCAGTTTTTCAGATGCGGTGGATAGACAGATGAAATCTACATCACTCATTAAAGTGATCTGCACAGAGATGTTAATGTTTTACTATGCGTTTGGTAGTTGGCGTAAAAGAACGATTGAAGGAGAAAGCACGTTCACGCTATACAAGCATTCTAGTCTCATTGCGTTGTACATAATGGTTATTCACAGTATTGTTTTAGAGACAATTGCGCTGCACTGGTGGTTACATGGGATATTTCCTGTCGTGTCTATTGTGCTTCTTATTCTCAATATATATTCTATTATTTTCTTTATAGGAAATATACAAGCAATTCGTCATAATCCAATACAGATTTCACATAGGAAAATATATCTCTCATTCGGTTTAATGAAGCGGATGAAAGTTGACTTAGATAATGTTAAAAGGATCATCGATGAACCGACCTTACTACAACAGAAGTTGTCGAAAGATACCATTGATTTTATCGCGCGTGATTTTGAAGATGTATCACCGCAGATGATTTTAGAATTAAAAAAGCCGGTGATAACTACTTTTATCTTTGGGATTGAAAAGGAGTATAAGTTTATCGCAATTCGGGCGGATGAACCAAGTAGATTGAAAGCAGTTATTACAGCAAGCATGGCGATAAATCCTTATGATGAAATTGATGGAGGTTTATGAGTAGTTTCCGCTATGATAGAATATAGCTAACAATAGATGAATAGATAGGTGGTTTGACATGTTTGAACAAACAATATATTCAGATAATCGAGAAAAAAGTTATGAAATCGTGTTGCAACAACTGAAAGCATTGATCGAGGATGAGAAAGATATTACTGCTAATCTTGCCAACGCATCTGCGCTTTTAAATCAATTTTTACATGATATTAATTGGGTTGGATTTTACTTATGGAAAGAAGATGAATTAGTACTTGGTCCTTTCCAAGGTTTACCAGCTTGTATTCGAATTCCATCTGGTAAAGGTGTTTGTGGAACAGCGATTGCTGAGGAGAAAACGATGCTTGTGGCTAATGTGCATGAGTTCCCTGGACATATTGCATGTGATCCTAAGAGTCAATCTGAGATCGTCATCCCGATGATCGTTCAAGGCGCAAATTTTGGCGTACTTGATATTGATAGTCCGAAATTGAATCGATTTGATGTGACAGATCAACGGTATCTAGAGCAATTCGTGGAAGTTTTAATAGCAAATATGTAAGTGATAGTACACGAAAGAGGTTATGTTCAAAAAACGAAGGAGTGATAGAGATCCCTTCGTTTTTTTGTGCTTACACATTTGATGACCTAGTGATGCATGTCCATTCCAGACTTGCAACAAGAGCGTTAGTCGCTTACGATATATAAGATGAAACGTTTTTTTACTTTGTCACAACGATAGATAGACGTAGCGCGATTGCGAAAGAGATAGCTTCGACTAGTTAAAGCGTGTTTTTATCCGGCATACGCGACTTTAAGCGTCCTAACGGCGTTTGATAAGTATTGCTT
>JAPFCO010000266.1 GCA_026169505.1 Pseudogracilibacillus sp. | reverse complement strand
GTGAAATAAAATGATCGCTAACCCCTAAAATCTCCATTATAAACCCTGTAAAATGAGTAGTTATTACAACATTACATTTGTTGCGCACACGCAACAAAACTGTTATGCTGTATATATGCAACAAATTTACCTTAAGGACACTACGGTGGAGAAACATTCTAATAATGGAATGAATTTCATAATTACCCAAATCAGCTACAACATGTAGTTAAGAGAAATTAAACGAAACCACATGTTGTAGTGATGTGGCGCTAAATCCGAATGATGAAATTCACTAAATGATGTAAATCCGATTAGGTAGTTCAAATTTTAGCCATATGTCTTCCGGGGTGGTAGCCGGAAGACTTTTTTATATTCTAAAGTGAATTCATTTATTCGTGAATGCTCTTTGGCCATCCCAAACAAGAGATTGTATGTTCTATGGGATTATAACCATGCAGTATTTAAATTGGTCGAAACTTTTGGTTTTGATAATTGCAGGTAAAATCATCGAAAAACAATCAATAATTTTTAAAAACATTTACCAGGAATATTCCAACAAACTGGAAAATACGATACTTAAAAAGGAACAACTATATACGGTTGTTCCTAGATCATATTACAAGTGGGAGACTTTTAAATAAACCATGCAATGAGTCCAATAATTAAAAAGTAAAATGAGTTTGGAAGTGCTAATATCATTACTTTTATCGGATCGACTTCCTTACTTAAAATCCCGCCAATTAAACCACAGACAACAAAGGCGGTTAATCCAACTGGTGGCATATTTTGACCCGCAGCGGCAATATGGGAAGCTCCAAGTGCAATCAATACAGGATCCACATTCATATTTTCCAAAATTGGCCCCAAGAATGTAACGTTAACAGACTGTGCTGTCGTTTGAGATCCAGTTAACATCCCTACAACAACCATCGATGCAGCTCCGCCAATTTTGACCATTGATGAAGATAAACCTTCTGTCATTGCTGCAACTTTATCAATAAGACCGGAAGCATAAAACACCCCAACCATTACTCCCGCACATAGCTGAATTTGCACAGTCTGATTTACTTTGGATAATCCTCCTTTAATAACTCCTTTTGTTTCTTTCCAAACAGATGGAAACAAAAAGCTGACAAAAATTGCTATAATTATAGCGGAAACAACCTGGAAAGTAACACCTTGGACAATTGGTATTTCCTTTATAGGGTCTAGAATTACTGCAAAGATAAACCACTCAGTGAAAATATCATATTCAAATAACGTATTCGCAATAACAATTGCAACAAGAACTGCAAGCGGTATAAGAGTCATCCACTTTTCTTTTAAAATTTCAAAAATAGATTGGGTTGTTTTTAAATGTTCGGGCATCCGTTTACCTTTTACAAACCGGAAAGATTCCAAAATCGCCAATATCCCTCCAATAGCGACAGTAATATATGCGATTTTAATTACCGGGCTCGGATCAATACCTATTAAAGAAGAGGAAAGAAAAACCCCTTGGGTGATTGGCGGCATAATAGATCCGACAGAAGCACCGACTAAAATAATCATTCCGATTTCTACCGGTTTAACTTTTAGTTCAGATAAAGAATTAATAACTAAAAAGCCAATAACAGTCGCTGCTGCAATAGCATCTCCAAGAAATGACCCGGCTATAATCAGTGTGATGAAAACAGCAGCAATCAATCCTTTAGGTGAATTCCCAAATATAGACCGGAGACTGTTTAATGTAGTATCCATTGCTCCTAGTTTTACTTGTGATTCCGCATATAATGAACCAAATATAGACAACATAATAACCCATGATAGTCTATCGATTCCATCAATAAATGCGAGCAACGTTTCAATCGGGCCAAGACCAGAAATGATAGCTGAAGTAAGAGCAGCAACAATCAGTGCAATCCGGATATTTCCACCTATTTTTGGGATTTGCTTTACCAATGCAATAATAAAAAGTAATAATAAAGGCAATACAATTTCCAGCATAACACCAATCCCCTTCTTTTAAAAAAATATTATAACAACGCATTCTCCTCCATAAATTTTTATTTCTCAAACTGTAATAGGTTTAGTCAATTTCATCATACAGATTTATCTCTACACTACTCCCACCTGTAGTTGATTTAGGTAATTATGAAATTGACTCGGTTGTCGCGTATATATAATTGGTTAATGTGATAATATCAAATATCGGTAAATCAGTAACTTCTCTAATAGCAGACTTATAAGGTGGCATATTCGTACATTCTAAAACGATAGCTTTTATTCGAGGGTTTTTTTCTAGTAATCTTCTAGTCACTAACCTCATTTCTTCGTATATAACCTGCTCATTTAACTCTATATTCTCTTTAACAATTGCACCGTAAAATGCGGGCATTTTATCCATACCTTCAATAATTAACGGATATCTGTCCGCATTTACTCCTTTCAAATGGGCTTCTGTTAGATGTGATTTTGATGCGGTTATAACGCCAATTGGGCCTCCTGCTATGATACTTACTAATGGAATTTGTAATAAACTAGACGCAAAAAATGGCACTTTTAACTGTTTTTGAATTTCTTTCTGGTGGATAGCCATGAAGCCACAGCTTGTTGTAATTACATTTATCCCTTTTTGTTCTAGCGCTTTTGCTGATTCAATAAATGGTTCAAGAACAGTAGGATCAGCTTTATTAACCACTTTGGAAACACTTGCTCCTTTTACCGTTTTATACATAACTGGAAATGAGAAAGTTTTTTCGTTTCCAATATCTCCTATTGGCCTCCGAAACATCGTATCTAACATTAATATTCCGATTTTACTGTTCATTTAAAATAAACCACGCGATGAACTCCATATTTGTCTAAATACGATTCATCCAACCCGTAGTAATTCACCTCCTGATTGATGTGATGAACATTTCACTTAAACTGGACTTTAAAGTGCTATCTTGTTATGAAACGTTGTAAAGTCAATGGAGTTAGTAAATCATTTTCTTTTTCCATTACTAAATCAGCTACTAGTTTTCCTGTGATTGGTGCAAGGGCAATCCCATCTCCTTCATGACCAGCAGCAATAATAAACCCTTTGACATCTGGTAATTCATCAATTATCGGTAATCCATCTCCCGTAAATGGCCTGAATCCGACCATCGTGCGGATGATTTTAAGGTTGCGTAATACAGGAGCGATCCGACAAGCGTGCTTAGCAATACTTGAAAAAACTTCTGTTGAAACTTTTTTGTTGAACGCAACAAACTCCCTGCTTCCTCCGATTAACAGATTTCCGCTTTCCGTCTGTCCTAATGAAAGTCCAACACCAAATGGTGGAACATTTTCTTCTGAAGCAAGATGCTTAGCAGCAATGTACTGGGAGCACAATACACTTCCATTAATAATAGGCTTCACTTTTTCTGTAATTAAAATTACTCCACGCCGCGGCTGAATTGGTAGATCGGTATTGACCATTTTTACTATATTTCCGGCAAATGGACCTGTTGCATTTATAACAAGATTTGTCGCTATTTTCCCCTTATTTGTTACAATCCCCTCTACCTTCCCTTTCTTTACATGAATATTAATCACTTCCGTATGTGTCCGAACATCGACACCTTCTCGTTTTGCGCCATATGCGAAAGCTTGACTTAGTAATAGTGGATTAACCTCTGCATCATCTTGGCAATATGTAGCCCCTGTGATATGAGAAGAAAAGCAAGGCTGACGACGTAAGGCTTCTTTTCTGTTTAAAAGTTCAATATTGATTCCTGATTCCCTTTGGCTTTTTGTAAATGCCTCCATAAAGGGTAAATGTGAATCGGATTCAATGACAATCATCCCACCAGACTGTTTAAATTCAAAAGACATACCTAATTCTTCTTGTAAATTTTTATAAATTTCTCGACTTGCTATTGCCATTTCTATTGGAAAACCGGCCTTTTTAGATTGTAGAAATATAGCCTTATCACATGAGCCTGACGTTTGCCCACCAATTTCGCCCTTTTCAATTAAAACAATTTTTTCAAACAGTTTAGCTAACCGAAAAGCAATTGAGGTCCCAATGACACCTCCACCGATAATAACAACATCTGCTGTTTCCATAGATCCATCACCTACAATCGTTTTCTATTTTCCTGGCTTTCTCTCTTTCGTAAGTTCATCAAATGTAATTGGACGGATTGGAAAATTATGTGACATTGATGTATTAGAAGGTGATATTTGATTCGAATACATTGCTAATAGCTGGTCTAACAAGGGACGACACGTCTTTCCTTGGCAAATTCCCATTCCCGCCCTCGTACGTAATTTTATTTCCTTCGATGTCTTTACACCGTCCCTAACCGCATTACTTATATCCTCTAGGAAAACTTCTTCACACCGACAAACAACTAGATTCTTCATCGATTCTCCCTCTGTATTAGGAATTTTTTGTCGAATTCATCATAATAATTTATTAGAGTGAATATCATAATTACCTAAATCAGCTATATCACTACAGCATGTAGTTAAGAAAGTTTCAACGAAACTACATGTTGTAGTGGTGTAGCGTTAAATCTGTATGATGAAATTCACTAGCTAGTAAAATTAAAATAGTGATTTTAATATTATATGATTAAAAATGTGAAAAAAGAATCTTATTGTAATTTCAGAAAACTCTTTAATAAATTTGATATGCTAGCGAACAATAATCTGCTACCCGTATGGCGTCTGTTGCAAATTCAAAATCACGACATTTTCTAACTGTAAAGCATCCTGGATAATCGTTTTTATAAAAAAATCTTGTACTCTTTCTTATAAAAGGATTAATAAAAATTGGTACAAACATGCCATACCTACCAATTTATGTTACTCTATATTTTAAACAGACAAAAATGGGGGCATCTAGATGAACATTAGAAGAATGATTTTTTCTAGCATGTTATTAACTATTATCACGCTCGTTGGCTGCAGCAACAGTCAAGGATATGATGACGCAATGGATCAAGGGATGAAAGCAGTAGATGACGATCACCTAAAAGATGCATTGGAGCACTATCAAAAAGCTTTAGAAGAAAAGCCCGATGAGAACGAAGCAACAGCTTCCATCGAACAAACAGAATTAATTATCAAAAGTATTGAGAAATTAATCGACGAAGAAACTTCTGAGACAATTTCTATTTTAGAAAAGACAATCGAGTTAAATGATGATTCAGCATCCACGACAAAAAAAGCGAATGAAATTTTGGAAAGTGGAGTAACGATGGATGAAAAATTACATCAAATAGACGATTTAAAAGAAGAGGAAAAATACGAAAAAACACTTGAAATTATAGAT
>JAPFCO010000297.1 GCA_026169505.1 Pseudogracilibacillus sp. | reverse complement strand
TTTTTTCATATATAATTGCTAAACGACTGAACGCTGGAATTCTTCCTTGAAACTTTTCTGTGTTTATCCTTTTAATCTCATTATCAACTTTACTTCTCGAATATACATGTTCTAGATTTTTAAGACTAGCTGTTTCTTGCTTCACATATGTCTTGTTTAATTGATCAAGTGTTTCAATATCGGCATTACAATATTTGATACATTCTTCTAAATACATCGGATGTAAATCCCTATACTTATAGTAAAAATCTTGTAGATGAATATAAGCAAAATGCTTCCCAATTGAATCATTTTTGCTTTTCTTCAATTCATCTAATAGACGCACTTCTTCTTTAACATCAAACTTCAAAGTTTGTTTAGGTCTTTTCACTTGATCTTTCCTGTTTAAAACAACTTTATTCTTTCTCATTTGAGCTAATTGTTTTTTTACAGATTCATGTGTCTCAATAAGCAAATCATGCATAACGTGTTTTAATTTATTTGATGAAACTAAATCTGGAACTTTGATTGATTCTTCACTCAACGAAGTGTTCGCAAACAGTTTTGTTTCATCATTAGGAAGGCTTTGGATTTTCGGGATAAACTTCTTAAGCATTATTTCACTTGTAGAATATTTTTCATTAATTAGCTTTTCTAATGTTTGTTTAAATAGTTCAGGATACCCTTTTATATAATTAGCATTCGTAAAACCAAATGTCTTTGAAAGTCTTACAATATCTTCTGCAAGTATAGGTTTATCAAAACTATGAAGACTTAACAAATATAAATTATCTGAAAAGCTTCTCTTAAAATCCTGATCTAACGATTGTATAAAAACTTGCATGATATCTACTCGTTGATGTAGGATACAGGATAATACAATCGCATTTCCTGAATAGAATTGAAAAGATTTATTTTTATGAACTTCTCTTAGCTTAATGACAACTTTAATTGCCTCTTCAAAATTATGTACGAATAGATGGCGTTCAAGTCCGTAATATAGAATAAATACATAACTGATATCCTCTGTTGGTTGATAAGGGTTTGAGAGAAATAGCCAATATA
>JAPFCO010000389.1 GCA_026169505.1 Pseudogracilibacillus sp. | reverse complement strand
ATAAACATAAATTGTCTGATGTTCGTTTTTTCTATGTGTACGAGACGGATGATTCGAAAAGGTTACCCATAGCACAACCCCTACATTCCTTTCTTTCAAACGATCAGCAGGGAGCGTTATAACGATGGGATTCAAATATTTGTATCAAATAATGATTATTTTATTTAGTGAAAGCCTTTGGATTTATTATAGCATTGTCTTATTTACTAGTGTGGAGTGGAACCAATTAGCCTTTTTTAACGTAACTTGGTGGGTCGTTGCGGCTATTATTGGATTTACGTTAAATGCAGTACTTGCTAATGTCTCAAATATTGTGCGACTGATTGGAAATGTTTTTTTCCTAGGATTTATTCTCATCCAAAATTGGCGAAGTATAATCCCTGATGATACTTGGGTTTTCGGGGTAGTTGTCAGTCTTAGCATAGTGTTTATATACATACATAGTGCAAATTTTGCTTTCCATCACCCGAAACGTCAGCAAATATTACACCGTTTTGAAGCAAATATTATTTTCTACATTGTCTTTGTGGTTATTTTTACTGTCAATCAATGGGTCAATGAAACCTTCCACCTTTTATTTATTGGTGCAATTCTTTTTAGTCTGATCGGAATGCTCCTCACGCTAAGCAATGATGATCAGCACAGTGATCATGTAGAAGTAAGGAAGGTAGGACAATCAAGCTGGTTTACAGGAGTAGTGTCTATCTTCGTAATTACACTTTCCCTTATTTGCCTCCTCTTTCTTCTAAATTCTGTACAACGAGGATTATATTTGATGGGAACAACCTTTTGGGATGGGTTGAAGTATATAGGAACAACGATACTTGGCGTAATTACCTGGTTTTTTAGTCTTTTACCAGTAAATGAAATGGAGGGAACACTACCTGAATTAGAAGAGATCCAGGAGCTACCTGGATCTGAACAAACAGAGGAAGTAATTATTGGAACGATTTCTATGTGGCTAGTTTTGGTAGCGGGTTTCCTTGTTGTTGTTTGCATTATTTGGGTACTAAGTAAATTAATGAAAAACAGACAAATCAAACCTTCGATAAAAATGAAACGAATTATGACCGTTAGAGGTTCTTGGTGGAGGAATAGTTGGAAAAAGTGGGTTACATTTCTCCATCTTATCAAACAAAAATGGCGGATGCGATTCCAACACTTTTACCATCATCCAATTTATTGGCACTACGATCAAGTTAAAAAGTGGGGGAAAAAGAATGGATTCTCATATAAAAAGCACGAAACTTCACAAGAATATGTAACAGAATTAATCAAACAGATTCCTGAGCTTGACAATAGTTTTACACACAAAAGTGAAACTTACTTTGTCTCAGAACTTCTGCAAAACTTAAACGAAGACTATCAGGCAATTTATTACAGTCACGGTCACCAAGTGGAGATTTCAACTGTAGAGAAGTATCGGCAGCTGATTAGGCATTTGCAGGGGGTCCGGGTCAAGGATAAGTCCTTGAGGCCAAAGTTTATACGCCCACAAAATTCTAAGCTATAAAATGAATGAGATAACTTTAGATTACACAGCAATATTATGTATTAATTGAATCATTTTCATCATTTCCAAAACCAGCTATGTCGCTAGAACCTGTAGTTGAGAACGATCCAGCCACAGATTGTAGTAATGTAGCGCTAAATCCCTATGATGAAGTTGACTAAATTAGTACCATTTATGCAGGGAAAATAAGAAATAATATTAAAATAGAATGATAAATCATTCTATTTTTTTGTATGGGTCAGAATATAAGTAAGACCATTATTCTCTTTATTTAATGAATGGTTATACATAGATTGCCCATAATATGAATATATTGCGTATATAAAATTTTCGAGAATAATTGTATCAATGAACAATTATGAAACTGCATTGTGTTTTTAAAAAAATATGAATTTCACTCACTTGCTAATGAATGAAATTAAGTTAATTGTACATAATTATCTTTAGGGATTTAATCTTATAGATAACAATCCATACAGATTCAGTCTAGGTTAGAATAATTGAGGAGAGGTATAATGGATCAATACCTAATGCCGGTTGTCGTTGGTACACTGGTGGGGCTTGCAGCAAGAATCATATTGTTGCGAACAGATTTCAGACAATATCCTACATATCCAACAGGGAGAATTATACATATTTCAGCTGGATTTATAGCTGCATTTATAGGAGCGGTTGCAGTCCCTTCCGTTTTAGAATCCGATTGGACTGCTGTTACATTTCTCGGACTAGCTGCAACACAATTCAGGGAAATACGCAAAATGGAAAGGGAGTCACTTGAAAAAGTAGATGAAAAGGAATTAGTTAAACGCGGAGAATCTTTTATAGAAGGAATGGCTCAAGCTTTTGAAGGTCGAAATTACATCGTTATGTTTATTGCCCTATTAGCTACATTGATCTGCATCTATAACGTATGGTTAGGAATTATTATTGGCATTGTATTAACCTTCCTCATTAGAACCAAAATGAAAGGAAAGCTATTAACGCAAATTGCTGATATTTCGGAGGGCGATATTCGCTTTGAAGGTCCCGATCTTTATGTAAGTGATATTCATATTAAAAACGTCGGATCATTGGCTAGTAAAGAGATAATTATAGAAAAAGCAGTGGGTGCAATCATTACACCTAAAAACGAAAACAGCATTCTTACTATATCCAATTTAGGTCAGCGACAGGCTATGCTGCACCATATAGCGAATGTACTTGGTGTATATCTTGATTCTGGGGAAGCAGATCTCGTTCCACTCTCGAAACGAGATATGGAAGATGGTAGGGTAGCCTTATTTATTCTTCCGAGAGAAAAGGATTTTTATCAAATAAAAAAGGTTCTAAAACATGTTCCTGTCCTTGATAGCGCTGTAAGGTTGCCAAGTGAAGCAGCTAAAGGGAAAAAGAAAAAGGAGAAATGAATATGGAAGAACAATCAACTCAAATTATTGCCATTATTACAACCGTTCGAGAAAACTTTATTGGAGGGGGCGTACCAATATTCGTTGCAAAGAGTAGGGAAGGTCTGCAAACGATCAGTTCTACACTTGGAAAAACGTTAGATGCGTCGGCCCATGAGGTTGATCAAGAGACAATGATAATCGTAAAGCATTAGTTACAAGAAGCTGTTCTTTTCTCTGCTATAAAATCATAATTTCATCATCAAAATAAGCGTGCTCCCTTTACCAAGTCATAATGGTGGGGTGGCACGCTTGTTGTTTTAACCCTAACTGTTGGACTTCATTAACTAAATATAAGGTTTTTTCCTTTTGTTAGTCTATTTTAAAAATGTCTGCCAGCGCATTTGTTGATAAATAAACTCCAATATAAAAATCGTCAAATTCTCCATATCTAGATGTTGCTTCATCAAAGCGCATTTCATAGACGATTTTCTTTAATTCCAATACATCATGGGCAAAGAGGGAAACGCCCCATTCCCATTTGTCAAAACCGATGGATCCAGTAATAAACTGCTTTACT
>JAPFCO010000456.1 GCA_026169505.1 Pseudogracilibacillus sp. | reverse complement strand
TGCTACTTCAGTAAGCAAAGTATCATTTCGCACTTTTATACCCTATAGCACTTTCAATACGTTGTCAATCACATTACAAATTGACTATTTATTTTAAAAATAGCAACAAATAAATGAGTGCGTTTACTTAAACATGAGAAAAAACAGCCTTTACCCATATATGATAGGGAAAAGACTGTTTTACTAGTTGGCTTATCTATTCATACCCTTTGCAATGAAAATGTTTTAGATAACTGAATCAATTTCATCATTACAAAAGACAGCAGCGAAACTACATATTGTAGCTTCTCTGCGGTAAACCCGTATGATGAAATGGATTAAACGTCCTAATCTTTTTCCAGTTCGTCTTCTTTATCCCTTCTGGCAATCTCCGGATCCGACTCTTCAGCGAACTCTTCTTGAAATCTTGTTGGTAACGGAGCAGCACGCGGTGGTTCATGTAATCTGTCCATAACATAAATGTGATAAACCATTTCCGCCAACGCCCCTAAAAATGCTGCGGTAAGAGCTGGTAATAGAAGCGGCTCTGCAATATCAACAACCAAATTTCCTAAAAGCCAATAAAGTAAAAAGTAGCTCACAAAATCAGCTACAGCTGCAACTGCCAGGTTAATTCTAGGCAAAATAAATAGATCACCTATAAAACTGAGTCCTGCCACGACCAGCGTCATTAATAACAAACGACCAATTGTTGCATGATAAAAAATTCCGTACAATCCAAACGTCAAGACACCAATTCCAATAAATTTTACAATAAATGCTTTGACACGATTCGTCAATACCAAACACCTCTTTTAATCATTAGTATTTGGTAAATGGGAAGATATATACGGTGATAAAATCAAAATGACTAAAACACTAATAAACAAAGATGGTTAACAACCTACAGTAGTTATACCCTTAGTTAGTTCATTTCTAATACTAGTTAACTAATGATGAACTATGTTAAATTAACACTTTCTATTATGACTGAAATTCCTTGGCCAACTCCTATGCACATCGTTGCTAAACCACGTTTTACCTTTCGTTTCTTCATTTCATGCACAAGTGTCGTTAAAATCCTAGTTCCACTAGCTCCAAGCGGGTGCCCTAATGCAATTGCCCCCCCATTTACATTCACCTTATCAACTGGTAATCCTAATTGTTCGATACACGCTATTGATTGGGAAGCAAATGCTTCATTTAGTTCAACAAGATCGATATCATCAATACTCAGCCCTGTTTTGTGTAATAATTTATTCGTTGAATTAATTGGGCCAAGTCCCATGACGGCAGGTTCTACCCCAGCAGTAGCAGATGAAACGTATTTAGCTAGCGGCTTCAGATGAAGTTCCTTTGCCCGTTTAGCACTCATAAGTAGAATTGCTGAAGCCCCGTCGTTAACACCTGAAGCATTACCGGCAGTTACTGTACCATTTTTAAATAGTGGTTTTAATCCTTTTAGTTTTTTTAATGTTGTTTCTGGACGTGGATGTTCGTCTTTTTCTACGACAACATGATTTCCTTTTTCGTCTTTATAGGTAACCGGAACAATTTCATCTTCAAAACGGTTTCTTGCAAGCGCAATTCGCGCCTTTTTCTGACTGCTAACAGCAAATTCATCCTGAGCAGTACGGCTAATTTGAAAACGATCCGCTACATTTTCTGCAGTTCGCGGCATTGAGTCTGTGCCATACATTTCATGTAACTTGGGATTTATAAAACGCCAACCTATTGTCGTATCAATCAGTTCCATATTTCCACGTGGATAAGCTACTACAGGTTTTTTCATCACAAATGGAGCACGCGTCATACTTTCTGTACCACCTGCAATAATGATGTCCTCTTCTCCAGATAAAATCGAACGTGCACCCATACTAATAGCATCAAGACCAGAACCACAAAGACGGTTAATTGTTGTTCCACTTATTGTTTCTGGTAATCCAGCAAGCAACGAGGACATACGTGCAACATTACGGTTTTCCTCGCCAGCACCATTTGCATTACCAAAAATGACATCATCAATTTCACTTGGAAGAACTTCAGGATGTTTCTCTATTAAAGCTTGAATTACTGTTGCTCCTAGATCATCAGGGCGGATGTCTTTTAATACCCCTTGATAACGCCCAATGGGAGTTCTAACAGCATCTACTATGACCACTTCATTCATTAGCTTTCTCCCTTCTTAATAGTTCTTCCTTTATCGTATAAGATGCTGTAGTATTTTGTTCAACTTTTTCTAAGGTCGCATCCTCCATCAATTCAACTAATTCATAGGAATCAACTTCCCATTTAAAAACGGCTAAATCCGTGATGATAATATCCGCTTTTCGCGTAGAGGTTATTGGCAATGTGCATTTATCGACAAACTTTGCTGAGCCATCTTTTGAAACATGTCCCATCGTAATAATGATTGTATTAGCACCCGTAAGTAAATCCATCGCACCACCGACTCCAATAATACCTTTACCTGGAACAGACCAATTGGCAACAATACCTTGTTGATCTACTTGAAGTGCCCCTAAAATAGCAACATCTACATGCCCTCCACGAATCATTCCAAATGAAGCTGCACTATCAAAATAAGCCGCACCTTCCGCTTCACCAACAGGTAATTTTCCCGCATTAACTAGTAAAGGATCAATATCTTTTTCTTGAACAGAAGTCACCCCCAACAACCCATTTTCTGTGTGCAAATCATAACTTTCTTTATCTAAGTAGTTTGCCACAAGTGTCGGAATCCCAATCCCCAAGTTAATAATTGACCGTGGCGCAAGTTCTTTAGTAACACGTTTTGCAATCACCTCTTTAGTCTTCAAGAGCAACGACCCCTTTTTTAGATAAAATCAGTTCACTTTTTATAATCGCATCTACAAATAAGTGTGGCGTGATTATTTCCTCTGGTGAAAGTTCACCTACTTCGACAATCTCGTCTACCTCCGCAATAACAAATGAAGCCGCTGTTGCCATGTTCGGATTGAAGTTTCTAGCTGTTTTATGATACACAAGATTTCCTTTGGCATCTGCTTTCTTAGCACGGATAAGTGCAACACTCGCTTGTAATGCCTTTTCAAATAGATATGTTTCACCGTCAATTTCTTTCGTCTCTTTTCCCTTAGCTAGCTCCGTACCGACGGCAGTTTTTGTGTAAAATCCACCTATTCCTGCCCCACCAGCCCGTATTGCTTCAGCCAAAGTTCCTTGTGGTAATAATTCAATTGCCAACTTTCCTTCGTTATAACGTTGTACAGCCTCACGATTACTCGTAAAATAAGAACCAATCGCCTTTTTTATTTTCCCTTGCCTTAACAATATACCTAGTCCTTCTCCTGCCTCACCAACATTATTACTAATTATTGTCAGCTCTCCAATATCATGTTTTGTTAAAGCATCAATTAAAGTAAGTGGGCTCCCTATTAGCCCAAATCCACCAACCATGATCGTATCTCCAGATGTTAGGTGTTTCATCACTTCCATTACCTTCATTTCTTTCAATATCTTCATTATTTCACCTCTTTAAGAAAACGTGAAATTTCCCTGTTAATGGTGGGTTGTTTGTTAAATACTAATTCATAATGATTAATATGGATCTCATGCGTTTTAAGGTCACGAATATGCTTTCTTGTTTTCTCATATCCAGATTTCCGAAACAAGGGAGCTTTATCACCAATCTTACCCGTCGCTATAAACAATATCGTTTCCGATGTGATATGAGAACAAACGATTTCTGGCGTAAACGTATAAAAGCTTTCAAAGTCTTGCTCAATTAAAACAGGATCTGATTTATGCGTCCAACCACTTACTGTTTTTTTAAGATCATATGCAACGATTTCTTCCATCACTTCTGTCCAACTTACTTTTAAATTTGCATAAAGCGCCTTCATCTCTTCCACATATTTCTCCACAGATTGGAAGCTTTTGTGAAGTCGAGTTAACGAAGGGATCACAAGTTTCCGAGAAGTATTATCAGCTTCACCTGCTCCATCTAGTAAAATTAGCGCTTCTACATTAAATAATTTACTTGCAACAATAGCACATATATAGGCCCCCATCGAGTACCCCATTAAAATTGGTCGTTTTATATTTAAAGTTTCAATTAGTTCTATTAAATCTTCAACATGTGTATAAATAGACGTACTTTTCACTGCTGGATCACTATTTCCGCGTCCTCGAAGATCATAGCTTACAAATCGATACGTTCCCGTAAATGCTGTTTGGTAATGATGAAACTGTTTATGATTACCGGTTAGTCCGTGAACAGCAATTATCGTTCCCTTTTCACCTGGCGTATCATTTATACAAAAGGTGAATCCACTTTTAGTCAATACGTATTGTTGCAATTTTAAGCCTCCTAACTTCCAATCTCATTCGACTATATAAATGGAATATTGAACTCCATTTGGGAGTCGAATGCCATTTGAAACAAACATTTTTTGATTTAACCAATTATACTTTCCTGATGCAGTTTCAAAAACTGGCGTCGTTCTAAAATAGTACTTTTTAGGATCTACTTGCTCTCCGTTATCTAATCGCTTTAGAACTTCTATAGGACCAGTGCGAATCCCTCTATAAGTCATTAGGATGAGCTCTTTTTCTTCCGTCTGTAACAAAATCCGAACATCTTGAATAATTGTGCCGTCTTCTTGTACTGTTATCCAATCATCACCTCCTGGTACGACAATAGCATTTAATTTATCGCCTTGGAGTTGACCTCCTGTTACCCTGATTATACGTCTGCTCCCAATTGGGGTCTTACCTGGTAAATGAGCATTTTCAACAGTTAATCCCATATTACATAAAAAGGTAAGTTCTGGGGCGGCTAAACGTTTCACGCGATCACTTCTCCTTTTTCTTTACGACGATACTTCGCTACTTTTTCATCATCTAATACAACACCCAATCCTGGCTCCCTTGGTACATGAATATATCCATCCTCAATATGTAAAGGGTTTTTGACTGGATCATCTGCTAGCCATGAAGGTCCAAATAACTCACTGCCATAATCTAAATTAGGAATAGATGCAAATGCATGTAAGCAAGCGGCTGTTCCTATCGAACTCTCTAACGAAGTACCACCAAAACATGAAATACCTGCCGCTTCTGCAATTCCTGCAATTTTTAGCGTGTTTCTCATCCCACCAGATTTATGAATTTTCAAGGAAAATATATTTGCCGCCTGTTCTTTTGCCAATAAAAAAGCATCTTGAACCGTCGCAAGGCTTTCATCCGCCATCACTGGAACTTGCTTCATCTCAACAAGCATAGCAGCCCCCTCTATATCATAGGGTGCCAATGGTTGCTCTAAGAAATCAATTCCGGCTTCAAAAAAGCGTGGCATCCATTTCATCGTTGTTATTCGATCCCATGAACCATTCGGGTCAATACCAATGGACGAGACGCTTTTGACCTCTTCCGCAATACGCAAATTTCTTTTTGCGTCCTCCTCTGGTATTTCCTTGCCTGACTTTGTTTTAAAATTCGCAAATTTATTTGCTTCAATATAATCCTTCGCTTCTTGAATATCTACATCTTCTGCACCGGAGGCTAAAGCCCACCGTACTGCAATTTTATCTTGATTTAAACTCCCTAACAATTGATGAACCGGCACTTGATACATTTTCCCTAATGCATCAAATAATGCCATCTCTACTGTCGCTTTTGCAAAAGGATTTGCTCGAATTTGGCGATTCATGGTTTGTAATAATTGTTCCAAATACGTTAATTCTTTGTCTATTAGTAGGGGAGCAATATATTGATCAATAACAAGCTTCATTGTTTCAACACTTTCGCCATTCCACCATATACCTGGAGTTGTTCCCTCTCCAATTCCAATCAACCCATTACTTAGTTCTATTTTTATTAAGACAAAGCTTTTTAAGAAGACTTTTACGGTAGAAAATTGATGTGGTCGCTTAATTGGTATATCTAGTAACTCTGTTGAAACTTGTTTGATCCTTACCTTTGACATGAAGATCCCCCTTTCATCTTTTAACAGTCAAAACAACTTTGTTTTAAATTTACAAAAAGGGAGCATCTAAACGGCTCCCTCTTTCTCCTACATTATGCTTTTCGCATAACAAAATCTAACGATGATTCCTTATGTGTTCCTTTATCTACTATCGTAGTTAATAAATCTAAGCGAACCCCGTCAGCAACATCTGTTTCTAACCATTGATCTCCTTCAAAGAACACCTGAGTTATTAGCGTTTCATGCTCTTGGGCATCAAATTTAAAGTGTAAATGCGCTGGTCGCATAGGATGTTGTCCCATATAGTCTAAAAATTCACCAGTAGGTCCTTGATCTGGAATAGAGTACGGTAACGGAACAATTGTTTTCACTTCAAAATCGCCGTTCTCATCTGTGTAGAAATGACCCCTGAAATTATATCTAGGTGCATCTGCATCAAATGCGGAATACTTACCTGTAGCATCATTTTGCCACATTTCTACTTTTGCATTTTCAAGTGGTTGTCCTTCAACACTACTTACATTCCCTTTAAAATAGAACAATTCTCCTGCTTCATTTGGTCGCTGTGTTAATTCAATTGGTTTACCTGGTTCCCCTTCAATTAGTGGAGATCCTTCAATGAAATAAGGCCCTAATAAAGATGGTTGAGTGCCTGGTTTATCTGTGTACATTGCTCTTAGCACATGACTTTCGAAAAAAACATCTGCGAATAATGG
>JAPFCO010000024.1 GCA_026169505.1 Pseudogracilibacillus sp. | reverse complement strand
TCCTAGCAAAAACAACATTCTTTATAAAAATAAACTTAGAAAAACAACAAAAAACAGATATTACATGGAGTAATATCTGTTTTATTTATAGTTGTGTTTAATAGAGCATTTTAGATCAGACAGCAACTGCTATCCTCTTTTAGCACCTCTACCTCCACGTCTGGATTCCGTGTGCTTCTTTAAAGAGGCTAAACGGTCTTCAGAATCTTTTAAAAATCGATTCATTTTGCTCTCGAAGTTTTCAGGTCGATCACGAGAACTCTTTTGGCGCACAGGTTTATCTTTTGCCTTTTTGATCGACAAACCAATTTTTCCATCTTTCTCCACATTGATAACCTTCACTTCGACTTCTTCCCCAACAGATAAATGTTCATTAATGTCTTTGACATAATTATCTGCAACTTCACTAATATGAACAAGTCCTGTCTTTCCTGCTTTTAATTCTACAAATGCACCAAAATTTGTGATTCCTGTAACCTTACCTTGCACCTTGCTGCCTACTTCTATTGACATAAAAGAAATGCTCCTCCTTGATTTTTTAAAGTGATCTCCACTCTTATTATATGAACAAAACCCCTACATGTCAATAAGAGCGTTCTTCCACATCATCAACTTGAAAGATTAGCTCTCCTTTTTTTGACAAAAAGTAGTTTGTACGAGCAATATCTAGTATATATTCCTCATCATTTAATAGATTAATTTCTTCTAACAACTCTTTTTCTTCCATCTCTAAGTTCGCAATCTCTTCTGTTAATGCATCTGACTGCTCCTGTTGTTCCCCATATTGAGCACGCTGCTTGAAGTGATATGATGTCATAACACCAAGGAATATGACTACTGCGGTACTAACAATTATTAATCGTTGAATAAGCTTTCTTTTTCTTCGGCGATTCCGTTCCATCTGTACGTCATATTGATTCATATAATCGGATTTAATCTTCGTTACCCTTTTTTGTCGACCGTTCATCCATCACTACCTCCACTTCTTTTTAACCTTTTTCCAGTATTCTTTTAGTTTATCTCCTATTGTACTACAAATCGATGGCAATTTGGAAATATTTTTCAAAAGTTGTTCTGGAAGGTATTTTTTAAGTAGAAGCACGATCGGATAAGATAATATATAAAGTAATTTAAACAGGACATGATAGATCCCTTTTAATAAAGTGAGAAGAACTCGTAATAGCCAAATGATTGGTTGGAAAATGAGTACTTCTAAACAATAGATCGTCCAACTGGCCAAAGTTCTTATCACATTAATAAGGACTTCTAAGCACTTCCGATACCATGGCTGACATAAAACGATATACATACTATAGCCTAATAAACAGGCTAAACCAATGAACAGACGAATGTCGCCGTCATTCACTCGATAGAGCATATAAAATAATACACATGTTTGTACTATCCAGTAGATTATTTCAAAGCCATAACGAACGATAATATAGTCGCGCCATTTATCTACGACTCGACGAAATGTTTCTGTCGCAAACCCAATATAGATGCCCCCTAAGATCATCGCAATCATCGTAATGAGTTGCGTATGTAAAGTCATTTGAATAACTTGCCAAATAAACCTTTAGCTCGCTCCCCAGAATGATCGTCAACATAAGTCATTTCATACATTTTTCCGGTTATTTGTACAAAACCTTCTTCTACATTTAAACTCTTTAGTTGCAATTGTTGGCCACGAACGACCAAATAACCCATTGTCGTCTCAAGTAAAAACTCTTCATTATCGAAACTATCGAGCTCTTTCACACCACTAATTTCTATCTCTTTACGTCGATTTATTTCCACCTTATGTTCTTGTGCTGTTATTGTATGATGAGGGATACGCTCTCCACTATTCATCTTTAACCACCTTCCCTATTAGAGAATTATAAACTATTCTAATATATGTAGGATGGGACAAGGTTAGAACTGAGAGTAGCTACTCACCCATTCTTTCTTCCTTTATGACTTCAAACAACATTGCCGCTTCATCTTTTCTTACATGTTCTTTTAATTGTTTTACTTGGACAGTTAAAATGGTTTGACCGAATGTAATCTCAATATCATCGCCTACCGCTACATTCACAGATGGTTTTGCAATAGTTCCATTCACTTTAATACGATCTTTTTCAGCAACTTCTTTTGCTAATGGACGACGCTTAATAATTCGCGACACTTTTAAAAATTTATCTAAACGCATTTATTCCCTCTCCCTTTGTTTTGCTATATCCCATAATGCATCCAACTCGGCTAACGATAAGTCTGATAACTTACTTCCTAAAATATCAGCTTGCCGTTCTACTTCATTAAACCGTGATACAAACTTATGATTTGCTTTTGCTAATGCAACTTCTGGATTCACTTTGTAATACTTCGCTATATTGGCTAATACGAATAATATATCTCCGAATTCATTCTCCATTTCAAAGGAATCGTTTTGCTGAACCGCTTCTTGAAATTCCGTCTTCTCTTCTGAAAACTTCTCCCAAATATCATCAACCCGATCCCAATCAAAGCCAACTTTCGCTGTCTTCTTTTGCAACTGATATGCAGTTTGTAGACTCGGCCCAGTCATAATTACATCGTCTAGTAATAATGCTTCATGATCAACTGGCTTCTCTTCACGCTTTAATTCATCCCAACTTTTATCTGGATCACTTTGACCAAACACGTGGGGATGACGATGAACCATTTTATCATAAATCCCTTTAATGACATCATCAATTGTAAAATATCCGTGATCTTCTCCAATCTGACTATGCAATAACACTTGGAGCAAGACGTCACCTAATTCTTCGATAATTGCCTCGTCATCTTCCTGGTTAATCGCATCAATCAATTCATATACCTCTTCAATCGCATACTCTCTTAATGATTCATGCGTTTGCTTTCTATCCCATGGACAACCATTTTCACCACGTAACGTCCGAATCACAGTACGCAATGATACAAATTCATGTGTTAAAAGCTCATCAGGGGCAGGCGGAACATACACACTCGTCAAATTACTAAACATGATGATTCGATCTAGTTCCTCTAAAGGGACGTGAAGGATTCGCTCATCCTTCGATCCAGCAGCTTCAACAACGGTTACTTCATAAGATGGTGGTAAATCTTCTA